>JADGHI010000110.1 GCA_019689515.1 Acetobacteraceae bacterium
GCCAGGAGGTGCGCCCCACCCTGAACGATCGAGACAGAGTCCTCGCCAGGCCCGCCGCCAAGCAACGCGATCTCAGTGTCCGGCGCGTCGGAGAACGCCGTGCCGCCATCGGCGAGGACGGAATTGCCAGCGCCGGATGCTGCATCCGCACCGATACCGTCGGGCCGCCCCCGGAGCCCGCCATCCGCGACGAGCAGGTCGTTGCCGGCGATCGAGAGGCTCCGCCCGGCGACGCCAAACGCAGCGGAGAAGGCAAGCCGGCCCCGCGCCCGATCGAAGGCGATCCGCATGCCGGCGACACTGGCGAAAGCGAAGGCGGCCATCGGCGCGACCCACCAGCCTCGACCCCGACGCGCGCCTCTTGCACGTGAACGCGCGCCGCCTCCTGCCGCGCGTGATCAGGGGAACGCGGACCGGCTTGCCAAAGCGTCAACGTGGGCGGGCGCCGGGCGGGCGGTTGAAACGGAGCGAGGCGCATCGCATCCTGCGCGCCCCGGAGCGCGGAGCTTCAGCCTTGTGCCCCGCGCGTGGCGCGCCAATGCGAGACGGATTTCGGGACGCGGTGCAGCAAGGCCGAGGGAAAGCCCTGATGCCCCGAGGATCGGCCCATCCCCTCCGCCACGACGACGCCAGTCACTTGCGGCCGAGGCGGAGACGGTGGATGAGGCGCCTCACCGCGCAGCTTGCCGCCTCGCCCGGCGCGACCCTGCGCCGCCGCCCGCGTTTCCCTTCCCTCCCATGGAGCGTTCCGCCATGCCGGGCCTGAAGGCCGCCATCCTCCCCGTCACGCCGTTCCAGCAGAATTGCGCGCTGCTCTGGGACGAGGACGCAAAGCGCGCGACGATCGTGGACCCGGGCGGCGACGTGGACCGCATCCTCGCGGCCGTGGCGCAGCTCGGCGTGACGGTGGAGCGCATCCTGCTGACGCACGGCCACACCGACCATGCGGGCGGGGCGGCGGAGCTGAAGGAGAAGCTTGGCGGCGCGGTCGAGAT
Source organism: Acetobacteraceae bacterium (assembly GCA_019689515.1). GTDB lineage: Bacteria > Pseudomonadota > Alphaproteobacteria > Acetobacterales > Acetobacteraceae > Caldovatus. Next base: position 996 of record JADGHI010000110.1, read on the forward strand.
CGTCGGGCCGGCGGAGCAGGACCGCTTCCTGCTCGACGCGCTACCGGAGCAAGGGGCGCGCTATGGCCTCGACTGCCGCGCGGTGACGCCGGACCGCTGGCTCGCCGAAGGCGATCAGGTGACGATCGCCGGCATCGTGTTCGACGTGTACCACTGCCCCGGCCACACGCCGGGCCATGTGGTGTTCGTCGCACCGAAGGAGGGCGTGGCGGTGGTGGGGGACGTGCTGTTCCGCGGCTCGATCGGGCGGACCGACTTCCCCTATGGCGACCACCAGGCGCTGATCCGCAGCATCCGCGAGAAGCTGTTCCCGCTCGGCGACCACATCGCCTTCGTCTGCGGCCACGGGCCGGGGAGCACGTTCGGGACGGAGCGGCGGACCAATCCGTTCGTGGGCGACGGGGCGGCGCCGGTGTGAGGCGCCGCCGCATCCGGAGCGGTCGTCAGACCCGCTCCACCACCATCGCGATCCCCTGCCCCACGCCGATGCACATCGTCGCGAGGCCGTAGCGCGCGCCGCGCTTGTGCAGCTCGTGCACCACGGTCTGCACCAGGCGCGCGCCGCTCATCCCCAGCGGGTGGCCGAGCGCGATCGCGCCGCCGTTCGGGTTCACGTGCTCCGCGTCGTCCGGCAGGCCGAGCTGGCGCGTCACCGCCAGCGCCTGGGCGGCGAAGGCCTCGTTGAGCTCGATCACCTCGATGTCGGAGAGGCTGAGCCCCGCCTTCTCCAGCACCTTGCGCGTCGCCGGCGCGGGGCCGATGCCCATGATGCGCGGCGGCACGCCCGCCGTTGCCACTGCCACCACCCGCGCACGCGGCGTCAGGCCGTGCTTCGTCACCGCCTTCTCGCTGGCGACGATCAGCGCGCAGGCGCCGTCGTTCACGCCCGAGGCGTTGCCGGCGGTGACGGTGCCCCCTTCCTTGCGGAAGGGCGTCGGCAGCTTCGCGAGCGCCTCCAGCGTCGTGTCCGGCCGCGGGTGCTCGTCCTTGTCCACGACGATCGGGTCGCCCTTGCGGCGCGGGATGGTGACCGGGACGATCTCCTCCGCGAAGCGCCCGCTCGCCATCGCCTTGGCGGCGCGCTGCTGCGAACGGTAGGCGAAGGCGTCCTGGTCGGCGCGGCTGACCTGGAATTCCTCGGCGACGTTCTCCGCCGTCTCGGGCATCGAGTCGATGCCGTACTGGGCCTTCATCTTCGGGTTGACGAAGCGCCAGCCGATCGTGGTGTCGTAGATCTCGGCGCTGCGCGAGAAGGCCTCGGTCGCCTTGCCCATGACGAAGGGGGCGCGGGTCATGCTCTCGACGCCGCCGGCGACCATCAGCTCCGCCTCGCCCGCCTTGATCGCGCGCGCGGCGATGCCGACCGCATCCATGCCGGAGCCGCACAGCCGGTTCACCGTCGCGCCGGGGATGCTCTGCGGCAGGTCGGCGAGCAGCAGCGCCATGCGCGCGACGTTGCGGTTGTCCTCGCCGGCCTGGTTGGCGCAGCCGAAGATCACGTCGTCCACCGCATCCCAGTCCACGCCGGGGTTACGCTCCTTGAGCGCCTTGAGCGGGATGGCGCCGAGGTCATCGGTGCGCACCCCGGCGAGCGCGCCGCCGTAGCGGCCGATGGGCGTGCGCACGGCGTCGCAGATCAGGGCCACGGACATGGTGGCGTCTCCCCTCCGATCCTGGGCTCTTCCTGGCAGCAGGCCCTACACCGGCGGCACGGCGCCGTCCAGCGAGCTTGCGACGCCCCCTCGTGGGCGGAGCCGCGCCGCGTCGGGCCGCGATTGGCCTACGCCATCGGTGTTGCCGCGTCTGCGGCCTCCGGCGCGCCGGCGAGCGCGTCCGCGCTCCGGGCGGACGTCAGGAGGCCGGTCTTCAGCCCCGCCAGGGTCCGCAGCATCTCCCGCCGCACCCACGGGATCGCGGCCACCGGTGCGAAGGTCGCGTCGCGCGCCCGGGCCAGGATGCGGCTGTCGGACTGGAAGAAGGGCGTCATCAACAGGCTCGCCCGCTGGTAGAACCGCACCTGCCGCCGCCGCGCGCGCTCATGCTGCGCGAGCGCCGCCGGCAGATCGGGCGCGGCAGCGAGCGCGTCGGCCAGGGACACCGCATCGAGCAGTCCGTGATTGGCGCCCTGGCCGAGCTGCGGCGAGGTTGCGTGCGCCGCGTCACCGATCAGCAGCATCGGGCCGCGATGGACCCGGGCGGCGGTGAAGTGCCCGTAGGATGCGAGGGTGAACGCCTCGGCCCCCGGCAACGTGGCGAGAGCCGGGGCGAGTTCGGGCCAGATCGCCCGGGCCTCATCGCGCCAGGCCTCGAAGCCAACGGCCCAGGCGGAATGGTCGCGGGGCTTGAGACTCCAGAACAGCGCCGCGCAAGGATCCTCACCCGCTGCGACACGGCCGAGCGGCAGGTAGCCGATCATCACCCGCGCCGCGACGTAGCGTTGCATGAGCCGGCCCGGCGCAATGCCGATGTCCGGGAACGAGGCCCACACGGCGCCGTAGGCGAAGGCGCGCGGCGCGGCGCCGGGCACGACCGCGCCGCGCAGCACGGAGCGCGCGCCCGAGGCGTCAACGACGAGATCGGCGGAGGCCGAGACGCGGCCCGCTTCGTCCACCACGCTCGCCCGTCCGCCGGCACGTGTCTCGACCGCCACGATCCGCCGCCCGGCCTCCAGCGTGGCGCCGGAAGCCAGGAAAGCGCGCCACAACACGCCGTGCAGCGCGGCGCGGTGCACGGCGCGCGCATGCAGCGCCGGGTCGAGCTCGGCGTAGGCGAGGTCGAAGACGACCCGGCCGTGCGGCATCGCGACGCCCTGCAGCCCGCCAATACGTGCGCCGAGCGCCTCGACCTCGGCGCGCAGGCCAAGCCTCGCGAGTGCCGCGAGGCCCGAAGGCTGCAACATCAGGCCGGAACCGACCGGTCGCGGCGTCTCGAACTGCTCGTACAGCACCACGCGGTGCCCAGCGCGCGCCAGCAGCGTCGCCGCGGCGAGGCCGGCGACGCCGGCGCCGACGATCGCGACGTCGAGTGGCCTGGTCACCAGCCCGGACCTCCGCGCAGCGCGGCGACCGCCGCCCGCACGATCTCCTCGGGCGCAGGCGCGACGGACAACTGGACCACGTCCGGCTCCCCCGCCGGATCTTCGAGGGTCGCGAACTGGCTCTCGAGCAGGCTCGCCGGCATGAAGTGGCCCGCGCGCGACGCGAGGCGCGTGCCGATCAGGGAGCGCTCGCCGGCGAGGTGGACGAAGCGCAGGCCCGCGCACGCCTCCCGCAGCCGATCGCGATAGGCGCGGCGCAGCGCCGAGCAGGCGACCACCCCGCCGGCCTCCTGCGCCGCGAGCCAGGCGGCGATCGCCGCGAGCCAGGGCCATCGGTCCTCATCGGTCAGCGGCGTGCCGGCCGCCATCTTCGCGACGTTCGCAGGCGGGTGGAATGCGTCGCCGTCGGCGAAGGGCACGCCGAGCGCGGCGGCGAGCGGCGGCCCGACCGTGCTCTTCCCCGCGCCGGAGACGCCCATCACCACGACGCGCGGCACCGGCAGCGGCGTTTGTGGCGTCACTTGGCCTCCTGGTGCCCCCCGAAGCCCTTGCGCATCGCGGAGAGCACCTGGTCGGCGAAGCCCTTCTCCCGCCGCGAGCGGAACCGCGCGTAGAGCGCCGCAGTCAGCACCGGCGCCGGCACGGCGGTCTCGACGGCCTGCTGCACCGTCCAACGCCCCTCGCCGGAATCGCCGACATGGCCGGAGAAGCCTTCAAGCATCGGGTCCTCCGCCAGCGCCGCGGCGGTCAGGTCGAGCAGCCAGGACGTGATGACGCTGCCGCGCCGCCAGACCTCGGCAATGTCGGCGAGGTCGAGGGTCAGCCGCTCCTCCTCCGGCAGCTCTGGCGAATTGGCGTGCCGCATCAGGTCGAAGCCCTCGGCGATCGCCTGCATCATCCCGTACTCGATGCCGTTGTGGATCATCTTGACGAAATGGCCGGCGCCGTTGGGGCCCGCGTGCAGATAGCCGCACTCGACGCGCGGATCCCGCCCCTCGCGATGCGGCGTGCGCGGGATGCCGCCGAGGCCCGGCGCCAGCGCAGCGAAGATCGGATCGAGCCGGCGCACCGCTGCCTCCGGCCCGCCGATCATCAGGCAGTAGCCGCGCTCCAGGCCCCAGACACCGCCGGAGGTGCCGATGTCGAGGTAGTCTATGCCCTTCGCGCGTAGCGCGCGGGCGCGGCGGATGTCGTCCTTCCAGAAGGTGTTGCCGCCATCAATCGCGACGTCGCCGGGCGAGAGCAGATCGCCCAGCGCAGCGATCGCCTGCTCGGTCGGCTCTCCCGCCGGCAGCATCACCCACACCGCGCGCGGCGCGGCGAGCTGGCGCACCAGGTCGGCGAGGTCCGCCGCCGCCGCCGCGCCCTCCGCCGCCAGCGCCCGCACCGCCTTCTCGTCGCGGTCGAAGGCGACCACACGGTGCCCGGCGCGCATCAGCCGCCGCGCGATGTTCGCGCCCATGCGGCCCAGACCGACAACCCCGAGTTCCATTCCCATCAGCTCCTCAGCGCCGCGCGCAGGCGGCGCATGAACCCGTCATGCGCGGCCGGGTCGAGCCAGCGCGTCACCACCACGAGCCCCGAGGAGGGCTCGATCCAGGTGAGATTGCCCCCGGCGCCGCTGGCGCAGAAGGTATCGAGCGCGGCGGAGGGATAGCGCCCCGCCGCATTCAGCCACCACAGGAAGCCGTAGCTCCGGTTCAGCGGGCAGGGCGTGGTCGCGAGATCGAACCACGCGGCCGGCACCAATTGGCGCCCGTCCCAGCGGCCACGGTGCAGCGCCAGCAACCCGATCCGCGCCTGGTCCTCGGCATGGATCGAGACACCGCCGCCCCAATGCGTGCCGCCCGGCACGGACTGCACGCGCCGCCCATCCGGAAGCGTCACCCAGGATGTCTCGTAGCCCTCCCACCGCCAGTCGGAGGAGGCACCGATCGGGCCCATGATGCGCTCGGCGAACACCTCCGGCAGCGGCCGGCCGAAGCGGTGCAGCAGCGCGAGGCCGAGCGCGTTCACCCGCACGTCGTTGTATTCCCAGTGCTCCCCCGGGGCCTTCAGCGGCCGGTCGAAGTTCTTCTTCCCCTCCGCGCCGACGTTGCGCCCACGGTCGATCCGCTCGGACTTGCCGAACAGCTCGCCTTCCCATTCCGAGGTCAGGGTCAACAGGTGGCGCCAGGTGACGGCGCCGTTGCGCGGCCCCTCGAACGCTGCGTCGTGCACGGTGCGCGAGACCGGCTCGTCGAGATCGCGGATCAGCCCGTCGCCCCAGGCGAGGCCAGCGAGCAGGCTGAGATAGCTCTTCGCCACGCTGAAGGTCTGGTCCACCTGGCGCGTCTCGCCCCAAGAGGCGACGCGGTAGCCGCGACGCAGAACCAGCCCGTTCGTCGGGCCGCGCGGATGCACCGGGCCGATGGGCTGGTTGAACGGAGCCGGATCGAAATGGCCGCGCTCCATCAGGACGCGGAGGTCACGCGGCCAGGGGGTTTCATGCGCCGCCGCGAAGGCGATGGCCTCGGCCAGCGCCTCGGGGTCGAAGCCGGCCTGCTCCGGGGCAAGGATGGGCCAGGGCGAGCCGCCGGCGGAGGCCGCAGCGGCTGGGGGAAAGATCGAGGCGATATCCGGCATGGGATGGCGGTCTCCGCAGCGGGTTCAGCGGTAGGTGTGCGGATGGGAAGGATGCGGGAGGCCGGGCGTCGGCACCAGGGGAGGCTCGCTGCTCGCCGGCCGGCCCGCCGGCGAACCGGTTCTGTGATCCGAGCGGATGGACCGGATTTCACGAATTCCTGGTTCTCACGAATACGTGAATTCGGTAGATTGCATGCGTTCGGGCATTTGGCCTTGGACGTCTCCTCCCAGGTTCTTCGGAACCAACTTGCGGGCCGGCGGCGCAAGCCCCGGCCCGCCTTTTTGCCTGGAAGGCCAGATGATTCGGCACGGCAATGGCACGCCTCGTCGCGGTGTGCCACACCGGCCGCCACGGCGCGCCGCACCGCCCGATGCCGCGGAGGCACCGCCGACCAACCGACCGTCGCCTGCTGCGGGCGAAAGCCTCGCAATGCGGAGGTCGGTCCGTTCCGAGATGCGGAGCGTATCGAAGTCAGGGCCGATAGTGGGCCGCGGCCGCTCTACCCCCACACCGATCCGCTCTCAGGGCTATGGCCGGGTCCGATCCCCTCGGGCTCACGCCTCAAGCAGCGCGGCGCGGACGGCCTCCCAGCTCGCGCGGTCCGGGGCGCCGATCAGGCCTCCGGTGTGTTCCAGCGGCGTGTAGGCGCTGCCATCGAAACGCGCAGAGTAACCGCCGGCCTCGCGATGCAGCAGCCAGCCGGCCGCGTGGTCCCAGGGCATGAGGCGGTGGTAGAGGAACGCATGGATGTGCCCGCCGGCCACCAGGCGGTAGTCATGGGCGGCGCAGCGATACTGCACCGCCCCCGCCAGCCGCGGGAGGTTGGCAGGGACCCGGGCGCGCAGCGGCGCCGGCAGGTAGCCCCAGGAGACGGCCGCCACCATGCGGCCGACAGGGACCGGATCGGCGACGCGCAGATCGGCCACGCGCCGGCCCCCCGCATCCTCCACCCAGGCGCCCTCGCCCCGCAGCGCGAGCGCGGTGTCGTCGCCCATCGGATCGTGGATCCAGCCCGCGATGACCTCGCCGCGCAGGATCGCCGCCGCCATGCAGCCGAAGAGCGGCACGCCGGCGGCGAAATTCGCCGTGCCGTCCACCGGGTCCACCACGAAGGCGAGCCCCTCCGCGTCGCGCAGGCGGTCCAGCACGCCCGGATCGGCCGCCACGGCCTCCTCGCCGACCACGAGGCAGCCCGGGAAGCGCGCGGCGAGCCCCGCCTCGATCACCCGCTCCGCCGCCTCGTCGGCATCGGTGACAAGGTCGAGGGGGCCGCTCTTGGCACGCACCGCCCCGGGCGCGAGGCGGCGGAAGCGCGGCAGGATCTCCGCCCGCGCCGCGTCGCGCAGCAGCGCGGCGACGTCGGAGACAGCGCGCGCATCGAGAACCGGACGCATCGGACGCGACGGCGGCGCCCCGCTCACGAGGCGCGTCGCTGTTCGAACCGCGCGCGGTCGGCGGGATGCAGGCGCACGGTAATGCGGATCGCGTCGTCGGAATCCTCGCGCCGGACCACCTCGCCATGCTCGTAGAGCCAGGCAAGGCGCGCGCCGTCCGCCGGCGGGATGACGTATTCGGCGGTCTCCAGCCCGGCGGCGAGGCGCTCGTCGAGCGCGTGCCGCAGCGCCTCCAGCCCCTCTCCGGTGAGCGCGGAGACGGCGATGGCGGTCGCCGCCTGTCCGGGCACCTGCGCCACGCCGCCGACCAGGTCGGCCTTGTTCAGCACCTCGATCACCCGCGAGGGCCAGTCCTCGTCGAGCGCGGCGTCCGGCCCCTCCGCCATCTCCGCCAGCACAGCGAGCACGTCGCTCCGCTGCGCCAGCGTGTCGGGGTGGGAGACATCGCGCACATGCAGGATGATGTCGGCCGCTGCCACCTCCTCCAGCGTCGCGCGGAAGGCCTCGACGAGCTGCGTCGGCAGGTCGGAGATGAAGCCGACCGTGTCGGAGAGGATGGCCGTGCGCCCCGAGGGCAGGCGGATCGCGCGCATCGTCGGGTCGAGCGTCGCGAAGAGCTGGTCCTGCGCATAGACGCCCGCGCCGGTCAGCGCATTGAACAGCGTGGACTTGCCGGCGTTGGTGTAGCCGACGAGCGCGATCACCGGATAGGGCACGCGCTCCCGCGCGCGGCGGTGCAGGCCGCGGGTGCGGCGGACCTGCTCCAGCTCGCGCTTGAGCTTGACGATCCGCTCGCCGATCAGGCGGCGGTCGATCTCGATCTGCGATTCGCCCGGGCCGCCGAGGAAGCCGAAGCCGCCGCGCTGGCGCTCCAGGTGGGTCCAGCTCCGCACCAGGCGCGTGCGCTGGTACTCGAGATGCGCGAGTTCCACCTGCAGCGCGCCTTCCTTGGTGCGCGCGCGCTCGCCGAAGATCTCCAGGATCAGGCCAGTGCGGTCGATGACCTTGCAGCCCCAGGCGCGCTCCAGGTTGCGCTGCTGCACCGGCGAGAGCGCGGCGTCCACCACCACGACGGTCACGGCCTGTTCCGTGACCGCCTGCTTGACCATCGCCACCTGGCCCTCGCCTAGCAGGGTCGAGGGCCGCGGCGCACGCAGCGGGTAGATCGCGGTATGAACGACGGTCAGGCCGATCGAGGCGGTGAGGCCAACGGCCTCGGCGAGCCGCGCCTCAGCCGCGCGCTGCGCGTTGCCGCCACCCTCCACCGCCATTGGAGCGCCGGCGCCACTCGGTGCGCGCTGCGGACGCTCCAGGGGCAGGATGACCGCGGCGCGGGTGGGACCGCTGCCGGCTCCCCCCGCGCCGTCCCCGGCAGGCTGACGAGGTTCGTTGTCAGCCGCCACCGGCGTGCGTCACCTCGCGATGGCTGCCGAGCCGCATCGTGCCCTCGCGCGTGACGCCGGCGGCGGCGCCCTCACGCTGCGCAGCGGCCTGCGCCGCGGCAGTCGCGTCGAAGAGCTGGATCGGCGCACCCGGCATCACGGTGCTGATGGCGTGCTTGTAAACGAGCTGTGTGTGCCCGTCCCGCCGCAGCAGGACGGAAAACTGGTCAAACCAAGTGATGATCCCCTGGAGCTTGACACCGTTCACCAGAAAGATGGTTACGGGGGTCTTGCTCTTGCGGACGTGGTTCAGGAACACATCCTGCACGTTCTGGGACTTCTC
>JADGHI010000111.1 GCA_019689515.1 Acetobacteraceae bacterium
CGCGCGGGCCGAGGCGTCCTCCGGCGGGGGGTGGCTCGCGCGTCTCAAGGCCGGGCTCGCCCGCTCCACCGCACGCCTGACCGAGAGCGTCACGACCCTCTTCCGCAAGCGCCGCCTCGACGACGAGGCGCTGGAGGAGCTGGAGGAGACGCTGATCGCCGCCGATCTCGGCGTCGCCGCCTCGCGCCGCATCGTCGAGGGCTTCCGCCGGGCCCGCTTCGGCAAGGAGGTGGGGGAGGAGGAGGTGAAGGCGGCCCTCGCCGAGGAGATCGCCGCGATCCTCGCCCCGGTCGCGGTGCCCATGGCGATCGAGCCGACGCGGCGGCCACATGTGGTGCTGGTGGTCGGCGTGAACGGCACCGGCAAGACCACGACCATCGCCAAGCTCGGCCAGCAGTACCGCGAGCAGGGGCTCTCCGTCGCCTTCGTCGCCGGCGACACCTTCCGCGCCGCGGCGGTGGAGCAGCTTCAGATCTGGGGCGAGCGCACCGGCTGCCACGTTTACACGCCGGCGAAGCCGGGCGCCGACGCCGCGGGCCTCGCCTTCGACGCGCTGAAGGCGGCGAAGGAGGCGGGGACGGAGGTGCTGCTGGTGGACACCGCCGGGCGCCTGCACAACAAGACGGCGCTGATGGAGGAACTGCGCAAGATCGTGCGCGTGATCCGCCGCCTCGACCCGGAGGCGCCGCATTCGGTGCTGCTGACGCTCGACGCCACCACCGGGCAGAACGCCATCCAGCAGTGCAAGGTGTTCAAGGAGATGGTGGACGTCACCGGGCTCGCGGTGACGAAGCTCGACGGCAGCGCGAAGGGCGGCGTGGTGGTGGCGCTGGCGCAGGAATTCGGCCTGCCCGTGCATTTCGTGGGCGTGGGGGAGAAGGCCGGGGACCTGCGGCCCTTCGAGGCGCGGGACTTCGCGCGCGGGCTGGTGGGGCTGGACTGACCGCTACGCCCCCACCCACCACGCGGCCACCAGATAGGCCACCGCCGCCGCGACGCCGCCGATCAGCAGCGTCTGCACCGCCCCGCGCAGCCCCGGCATTCCCGTCGCCCTCGTCTTCAGCCAGCCGAAGCCGAACAGCGCAGCGCCGGTCACGGCGCAGGAAACCAGCAGCGCCGGGCGCGTCTCCGTGAACACCATGTAGGGCACGAGCGGGATCAGCCCGCCGACGGCGTAGGCGCCCCCGATCGCCGCCGCCGAGCGTGCGGCCCGGCTCGGCTCGGGCTCGCTCAGATCGAGCTCGAAGCGCATCATGAAGTCCACCCATTTCCGCCGGTCGGAGGCGATCGCGTCCACGGCGTGGCGCAGCACCTCGCCCTTGATGCCGTAGCGGTGGAGGATCGCCGCGACCTCCCACTTCTCGCGGTCCGGGTAGAGTTGCGTCTCCCTCTCCTCGCGCCGGCGCTCGTTGGCGTAGTGGTCGGCCTCGGTCCGCGCGGCGAGGTAGCCGCCGAGGCCCAGCGCGACGCAGCCCGCGGCGATCCCGGCGAGGCCCGCGGTGACGATCAGCGGATTGGCCGCCGCCGCGCCGGTGAGGCCGGCGGCGAGCGCGAAGGGCACGGTCAGGCCGTCGGCGGTGCCGATGACCAGGTCGCGCACCGTCTGGCTGGCGGTGAAATGCGCTTCCTCGTGCGGCGGGCCGCCGGGCATGGGTGGCAGGCCGTCGCGCGTGGCGGCGGGCTCGACGGCCGCGGTGGGCGCGGCGGCGTCGGCGGTGGGCTCGTGGGGAACCATGGCGCGAGCCTAGCGAACCGGCCCGCGCGCCGCCACCGCGGCGCCGCCTGCTTGCCTGGCGCACAACAACACCATCGCCCGGCACCCTGGCGGCGGCGCGCATCGGCCCTTCCAGGGGCGGCGGTTGCCGATGCGGGGCGGCGTCTTTAATAGGTGGCGCCGGCGTTTTCCCTCCCCGAAGGTTACGAATCTTGGCCAGCCCCGCTGCCGCAGTTCTCGACGCGCCCAATTCGGCGATCGCCGCCCAGGCCGCGATCCTCGCGCGCCCCGCCACCGAGGAGCGGCGGATGGCCGACGCGATCCGTGCCCTCGCGATTGACGCGGTCGAGGCCGCGAAGTCCGGCCATCCCGGCATGCCGATGGGCATGGCGGACGTCGCGACCGTGCTGTTCACGCGCTTCCTGAAATACGACGCCGCCGATCCGCGCTGGCCGGACCGCGACCGCTTCGTGCTTAGCGCCGGCCACGGCTCGATGCTGCTCTATGCCCTGCTGCATCTCACGGGGCATGCCGGGATGGGCATCGAGGAGCTTCGCCGCTTCCGCCAGCTTCACTCCCCCGCCGCCGGCCATCCGGAATTCGGCGAGCATCCCGCCATCGAGACCACCACCGGCCCGCTCGGCCAGGGCATCGCGACCGCCGTCGGCATGGCGCTGGCGGAGCGAATGCTCGCCGCGCGCTTCGGGCGGTCGCTGGTGGACCACCGCACCTGGGTGATCGCCTCCGACGGCGATCTGATGGAGGGGATCAGCCACGAGGCGATCTCGCTCGCCGGCCACCTGAAGCTGAACAAGCTCACGGTGCTGTTCGACGACAACGCGATCTCGATCGACGGCAGCACCGACCTCGCGGTCTCGGACGACCAGCTCAAGCGCTTCGCCGCCTCCGGCTGGGCCGTGCGGCGGGTGGACGGGCACGACCATGCGGAGGTGGCGGCGGCGCTCTCCTGGGCGGTGCGGAACCGCAAGCCGACCCTGATCGCCTGCCGCACCATCATCGGCTTCGGCGCGCCGACCAAGGCCGGCACCGCGGCGACCCACGGCTCGCCGCTCGGGGCGCAGGAGGCGGCGGCGGCGAAGCAGGCGCTGGGCTGGAACCACCCGCCCTTCGTCGTGCCCGAGGGCCTCAAGGAGCAGTGGGAGGCGGCCGGGCGCCGCGGCGCCGGTGCGCGTCGCTCCTGGCTCAAGCGGCTCGCGAACCACCCGCAGCGGGAGGAGTTCGAGCGCGCCATCGCCGGCCGCCTGCCGGAGAACTGGCGCGAGGAACTTGCCGCGCTGCGCGCGCGCGAAGCGGAGGAGAAGCCGAAGCTCGCCACCCGCGTTGCCTCCCAGCGCGCGCTGGAGGCGCTGGTGCCGGCAGTGCCGGAACTGGTGGGCGGTTCGGCGGACCTTACCGGCTCGGTTGGGACGCTGGTGAAGGGGATGGCTTCGGTCAGGCCGGGCAACTATGCGGGGCGCTACATCCACTGGGGTGTGCGCGAGCACGGAATGGCCGCGGCGATGAACGGGATGGCGCTGCACGGGGGTTTGATCCCCTATGGCGGCACCTTCCTCGTCTTCTCCGACTACATGCGGCCTGCCATCCGACTCGCCGCACTCATGCGCCAGAGGGTGATCCACGTCCTGACGCACGACTCCATCGGCCTCGGCGAGGACGGGCCGACCCATCAGCCGGTCGAGCACCTCGCGGCGCTGCGCGCCATGCCGAACCTCTTCGTCTTCCGTCCGGCGGACGCGATCGAGACGGCGGAGTGCTGGGAACTGGCGGTGAAGCGCGCCGACGGCCCCTCGGTGCTGGCGCTGACGCGGCAGAACCTTCCGGCGCTGCGCGGCGAGGCGGGCGAGAACCGCTGCGCCCGCGGCGGCTACGTGCTGGCGGAAGCGTCCGGCGAGCGGCGCGCGACGCTGATCGCCACGGGCAGCGAGGTGCACCTGGCGGTGGCGGCGCGCGAGGCGCTGGAGGCCGAGGGCATCCCGACCGCCGTCGTCTCGCTGCCCTGCTGGGAGATCTTCGCCGCCCAGGACGAGGGCTACCGCGACCAGGTGCTCGGCCGTGCGTTGCGGGTGGGCGTTGAGGCCGCGGTCAGCCTCGGCTGGGAGCGCTGGCTCGGCCCTGACGGCGTGTTCATCGGCATGGCCGGCTTCGGCGCTTCCGCGCCGGCCGAGGATCTGTTCCGCCACTTCGGCATCACGGCCGAGGCGGTGGTCGCGGCGGTGAAGCGCCGCCTGGACGCGTAGGCACCGGGAAGGAGAACGACAGCCATGGCCGTCAAGGTCGCGATCAACGGGTTCGGGCGCATCGGGCGCCTCGTGCTGCGCGCCGCCATCGAGAGCGGGCGTGACGACCTCGAATTCGTCACCATCAACGATCTCGGCTCCGTCGAGGCGAATGCGCACCTGTTCCGCTACGACAGCGTCCACGGCCGCTTCCCCGGCGAGGTGACTGTCGAGGGCGACACCATCACCATCCGCTCCGGCGGCAGGACCTGGGGGCCGATCCGGGTCACCGCCGAGCGCGACCCGACCAAGCTGCCGCTCAAGGGCGTGGATGTGGCGCTGGAGTGCACCGGCATCTTCACCAGCAAGGAGAAGGCCTCCGCGCTGCTCGCCGCCGGCGCGCGCAAGGTGGTGATCTCCGCCCCGGCCGACAACGCCGACGCGACCATCGTCTACGGCGTCAACCACCACATCCTGACGAAGGAGATGACGGTCATCTCCAACGCCTCCTGCACCACCAACTGCCTCGCGCCGATGGCGAAGGTGCTGCATGAGAAGTTCGGGATCGTGCGTGGCTACATGGTGACGGTCCACGCCTACACGGGCGACCAGAACACCGTGGACACGCTGCACAAGGACCTGCACCGGGCGCGCGCGGCGGCCGTCTCGGCGATCCCGACGACGACGGGCGCGGCGCGGGCGGTGGGGCTCGTGCTGCCGGAGCTCAAGGGCAAGCTCGACGGCACCGCGATCCGCATCCCGACGCCGAACGTCTCGCTCGTCTCGCTCGACGTGAACCTCAAGACCGAGGGCGTGACGAAGGAGCAGGTGAACGCGGCGATGAAGGAGGCCTCCGAGGGCGCGCTGAAGGGGATCCTCGCCTACAACACCGCGCCGCTGGTCTCGGTGGACTTCAACCACAATCCCGCGAGCTGCACCTTCGACGCGACCCAGACCCAGAGCGTGGACGGCGGCGGGATGATCCGCGTGATGGGCTGGTACGACAACGAGTGGGGCTTCTCCAACCGCATGTCGGACACGGCGGCGCTGTTCGGCCGGCTGTGATGTGAGAACGCGCCCGGCACCGCCGCTTCGCGGGGCGGGCGGGGCGCGTGCCGATCCCGCTCGGGATCGTGCGGCCAGGAACAAGCGCGACGCCCTCGCGGCATTGCGTGGCCGCGCCCGGCGCCGCTGACTCGGCGCAGGTCCGACGGCGTGGCGCCGCGCGCCATGACGGGCCGCTGCCAGGCCAGGGCTTGGCCAAGGGCCTGTGCGGCGGGCTCGGTTACCGTGTCGCCGTAGCGGACCAGACGGCCGGACCCTGCCCGTTGCGCTGAACTCCACAGCGCCACCCCGATCGAGCTCGCGGCCCTGCGGCGTGGCGGACGGTGATGGGCGAAGGGGCGGATGTTGCAGCGCCGCAGCAGCCCTTTGAAAACCGCATGGTGGATGTTTCGCCCGGGGGCAACCGGAACGCCTTCTGCGCGGTTGCAAAGCAGGGCAGCGCAGGCAAGAACGACAGGGCGCGGATCATTCCGGCCTCTCCACAACGCCATCCCGCCAGGAACCCGATGCGATGCCGTACAAGACGATCGATTCCCTGGATGCCAAGGGCAAGCGCGTGCTCCTCCGCGCCGACCTGAACGTCCCGGTCCGCGACGGCGTCATCACCGACCGCACGCGGATCGAGCGCCTGACGCCGACGATCCGCGAGCTCGCCGACAAGGGCGCGCGCGTCGTCGTGATCAGCCACTTCGACCGGCCCAAGGGCAAGCGCGTGCCGGAGATGTCGCTGAAGCCGATGGCCGAGGCGCTGTCCTCCGCGCTGCACCGCCCCGTCGCCTGGGCCGAGGATTGCATCGGGCCGGAGGCGGAGGCCGCCGTCGCCGCGCTGAAGGACGGCGATGTGCTGCTGCTCGAGAATACGCGCTTCCACCCCGGGGAGGAGAAGAACGACCCGGCGATGGCGCAGGCCCTGGCGAAACTCGCCGACGTCTATGTCAACGATGCCTTCTCCGCCGCCCACCGCGCGCATGCGAGCACCGAGGGCGTGGCGCGGCTGCTGCCGGCCTATGCCGGGCGGCTGATGCAGGCCGAGCTCGAGGCCCTGGACGCCGCGCTCGGCAACCCGGCGCGGCCCGTTGTGGCGATCGTCGGGGGCGCGAAGGTCTCGACCAAGCTGGATCTGCTCGGCAACCTCTCGCGGAAGGTGGACGTGCTGGTCATCGGCGGCGCCATGGCCAACACCTTCCTCGCGGCCCAGGGCAAGCCCGTCGGCCGCTCGCTCCAGGAGGCGGAGATGCACGACACTGCTCGCCGTGTCCTGGAGGAGGCGCGCGCCGCCAATTGCGAGGTGGTGCTGCCGGTGGACCTGGTGGTGGCCGCCGAGTTCAAGGCGAACGCGTCGAGCCGCACCGTGTCGGTGAGCGCGGTTCCGGCCGACATGATGGCGCTCGATGTCGGGCCCGAGACCGTCGCGGCCATCGAGGCGCGGCTGCGCCGGGCCTCGACGCTGGTGTGGAACGGCCCGCTCGGCGCCTTCGAGGTGCCGCCCTTCGACGCCGCGACCGTGGCGGTGGCGCAGACGGTGGCGGCGCTGACGCAGTCCGGGGCGCTGAAGTCCATCGCCGGCGGCGGTGACACGGTCTCGGCGCTGCGCCATGCGGGAGTGCAGGACCGGCTCAGCTACGTCTCCGCCGCGGGCGGGGCGTTCCTCGAATGGCTGGAGGGGAAGACCCTGCCTGGCGTGGCGGCGCTGGAGGCCTCGGCGGCGTCGGGCGGCTGAGCGCGGGGCGCGGCGCGGGGCAGGCCGGCACAGCCAGAGGTTGCTAGAAGGTTAACGCGGGGCCGGGCGATGCTCGCGCCCCATGCGCATCGTCAGGCCGTATCGTCGCGTCGTTGCTCCGATCCTTCGTATAGGGGGGAGGGCAGGGCGCGGGTGGTGGCGCACGGGGAGCGGCGCATCAACCCATCCTTCATCCCTCGGGCTGATGATCCTGCGCATGATCAGCCTGAACTCGCTTGCCGCCTTTACCGCCGAGGTCACGCGTAACGCCGGCCTGTCGCCGGCGCGCGGCGCCACGGGCATCGCCGTTGCGGGCATGGGGCCGCGCGATGAGGCAGGGGCCGGTCCGGGGCGTGCCTCCGCTCCGCGGCAACGGCTGCTGCTGTCGGTCCCGCCGCATCCGCCCGCTCATCCACTGCCGCGCGGGTCGCTGCTCGATCTGCGGGTCTGATATCGCCGGGGCGGGCGTCCTGACCCACATCCGCGCGGCGGCAAGCCTGCGGCATCCCGCCCGGCTCGGCGGCGCGTGGTCCTGCCCGGTGGGTCTGGACCTCGGTCCGGTGGTATGACGCCGCCGGCCGTCGCCGGGCCCGCTGCGCGGGCAGCCGGGCGGCGCGTGGCCTGCGTGCTCTGACTGGCGCCCACAATCGGGCGATCGTCGCGGTCCGTTCGTGTGCGCGGTGGCGCCTTTCCACGGCGCCGCGCACAGCCGCTGTCAGGCGGTGCCCGCGCGCGCCGCCGGCTGCGGGCTCAAACGACGCCCAGCGCCCAGAGCAGCACGCCCTTCTGCGCGTGCAGCCGGTTCTCCGCCTCGTCGAACACGACGCTCTGCGGGCCGTCGATGACCTCCGCCGTCACTTCCTCGCCGCGATGGGCCGGCAGGCAGTGCATGAAGATCGCGTCCGGCGCGGCCTTGGCCATCAGCGCCGCGTCCACCCGGTAGGGCGCGAGCAGGTTGTGGCGGTTGCTGTTCGGGTCGTCCGACATGCTGACCCAGGTGTCCGTCACGACGCAGCGCGCGCCGCGCACCGCCTCCTCCGGGTCCTCGGTCAGCTCGATCTGCGCGCCCTGCGCCCGTGCCCAGTCCAGCAGCGCCTGCGGCGGGCGCAGCGCCTCGGGCGTGGCGAGGCGCAGGGTGAAGCCGAAGCGCGCCGCAGCCTGGATGAAGCTCTGCGCCACGTTGTTCCCGTCGCCGCTCCAGGCGATCACCTGGCCGGCGATCGGCCCGCGATGCTCCTCGAAGGTCATCACGTCGGCCATGAGCTGGCAGGGGTGCGAGACGTCCGTCAGGCCGTTGATGACCGGCACCGTCGCGTGCTCGGCCAGCTCGCGCAGCTTCGCCACCGAATCGGTGCGCAGCATGATCGCGTCCACGTAGCGCGAGAGCACCCGCGCCGTGTCCGCCGGCGTCTCGCCACGGCCGAGCTGCATCTCCTTCGCGGAGAGCACGATCACGTCGCCGCCGAGCTGGCGGATGCCGACCTCGAAGGAGACGCGTGTGCGGGTCGAGGGCTTCTCGAAGATCAGCGCCACGGTCTTGCCGGCGAGCGGCTTGCCTGTCACCGCGCCGCGCTTGGCCTGAACGGCGAGGTCGAGCATCCGGCGCAGCGTCGCCGGCTCTAAGTCCATCAGCTCCAGGAAGTGCCGGGGGGGTTCGCGCCCCCCGGCCACCGTCTTCAGGGCGGCGCTCATTGCGCCGCGGCGGCCTTCGCCGCCCCCGGTGCGACCCGCTGGCAGGCACGGTCGAGCAGCGCCACCGCCTCGTCCGCCTCCGCCTCGGTGATGATGAGCGGCGGCGCGAGGCGCAGCACGTTCATCCCCGCCGCGACCGTCAGCAGGCCCTCGGCGACGGCCGCATCCTGCAGGGCGGTGTTGGTCACCTCGGGCCGGAGCTTGAGGCCGAGCAGCAGCCCAGCCCCCTGCACGCCCTCGATCACCGCCGGATGGCGCTGCGCCAGCCCCTCGAGCCCGCGCCAGAGGTGGCGCGCCACGCGGTCCACGCGATCGAGGAAGCCCGGCGCCAGGATCACGTCCAGCACCGCGTTCCCCGCCGCACAGGCGAGCGGGTTGCCGCCGAAGGTCGAGCCGTGCGTCCCCGGCTTGAGGTGCTGCGCGACCTTCTCCTTCGCCAGGATCGCGCCGAGCGGGAAGCCGCCGCCGATGCCCTTGGCCGAGGACATCACGTCCGGCTCGATCCCGGCCCACTGGTGAGCCCAGAGCTTGCCGGAGCGGCCCATGCCGGTCTGCACCTCGTCGAGCGCCAGCAGCAGGCCGAACTCGTCGCAGGTGGCGCGCAGCGCGCGCAGGAAGTCGAGCGAGGCCGGGCGCACGCCGCCCTCGCCCTGTATGGGCTCGATGAGGATGGCGGCGGTGGTGCCGTCAATGGCGTCGCGCACCGCGTTCATGTTGCCGAAGGGCACGTGCTTGAAGCCCTGCACCGGCGGGCCGAAGCCGGCGAGGTACTTCTCGTTGCCCGTGGCGGCGAGCGCGGCGAGCGTCCGGCCGTGGAAGGCGCCCTCGAAGCAGATGGTGACGAAGCGCTCGGGGTGGCCGTTCTCCGCGTGGTACTTGCGGACGGCCTTGATCATGCCCTCGTTCGCCTCGGCGCCCGAGTTGCAGAAGAAGACGCTGTCGGCGAAGGAGGTCTCGCACAGCCGCGCCGCGAGCCGCTCGGCCTGCGGGATGCGGTAGAGGTTCGAGACGTGCATGACCTTCGCCGCCTGCTCGGCGATGGTCTTCACCAGGTGCGGATGGCCGTGGCCGAGGCTCGAGGTCGCGATGCCCGCGCCGAAATCGAGAAATCGTCGCCCGTCGCCGGTCCACAGCCTAGCGCCCTCGCCCCGCTCGAAAGCGAGGTCGGCGCGGTTGTAGGTCGGCATCAGGGCGGGGATCACGGAACTGCCTCTCCGCAATTGCATCTCCCGCGGGACGCGACCATCGCGCCCCGTCCGGAGGAGCCAGGGAGGATGGCGGCGGGAGGGCCGCGCGTCAAACGGAACTCCGCGCCGGGGGCG
>JADGHI010000112.1 GCA_019689515.1 Acetobacteraceae bacterium
CCGGGGGGGCGGGGGGTGGCGCTCAGCCGGGGGGGGGCGGGGTGGTTAGCCCCCGAAGCCGCTTCCCGAACGCGCGAGCCGGCGGATTTCCCTTTCATCGGGCATCTCGGCAAGCTTATGGCCCCGCCGGGCACCGAGGCAGGCCCCGAGAGGCCGCCGGCGCCGGGAGGACACGTCGTCATGCCACGCTCCACCATTGCCGCGGGCCTCGCCGTCCTCGGCGGGATCGCGCTCGTCGCCGTGCCGGTTCCCGCGCAGCAGCAAGGACATGACCACGCCGGGGCGCCGCCCGCCGCGTTGGGCCAGGTGCATTTCCCGGTGAGCTGCACGCCCGAGGCGCAGGCCGCCTTCAACGAGGCGATGAAGCTTCAGCACTCCTTCTGGTACCAGGCCGCCGATCAGGCCCACCGCGTCGTGCTCGAGCGCGACCCGAATTGCGTCATGGCCTATTGGGGACGGGCCCTGACGATGCTGATCAACCCGTTCACGCCACCAGTCCCAGCGCGACTGCGCGAGGGCCGCGCGTTGCTCGAGCAGGCGCAGCGCATCGGCGCGAAGACCGACCGGGAAGCCGGTCTCATCGCCGCACTGGCGGTGCTGTTCGCCGACGACGATCCGGCGCAGCACCGCGCCCGAATCACCCGCTACGCAGAGGCGATGCAGCAGGTGCACAGCCGCTTCCCGGACGATTCGGAAATCGGCATCTTCACTGCATTGGCGCTGATCATGGCCGCGCCGCCGACCGACAAGACCTACGCGAACCAGTTGCGTGCGGGGGAGATCCTAGCGCGCGAGTTCGCCTCGCAGCCACAGCATCCAGGCGTCGCGCACTACCTGATCCACACCTACGACACGCCCGAGCTCGCCGCGCGCGGCGTACCCGCCGCCGAGCGATACGCGGGCATCGCCCCGGACGCTCCGCACGCGCTGCACATGCCCTCTCACATCTTCACGCGCGTCGGGCGCTGGGAGGATTCGATCGCGACCAACATGCGCTCGGCCGAGATCGCGCGCGCGCGAGGAGACCTTCGACGAGGTGCACGCGCTCGATTACATGGTCTACGGCTATCTCCAGACCGGCCAGATTAGGGCCGCGGCCCGCGTCGTCGCGGAGAATGCGCGCTTCGCTGGCTATCAGGCGCCGACGCCGATTGCGTACTACGCGCTCGCTGCAATGCCCGCGCGCTACGCGATGGAGCGCGGCGCCTGGGAGGAGGCTGCCTCGATCGGGACGCGACGGTTCGACGTGCCCTTTGTTGACGCGATCACCCACTTCGCGCGCGCGATGGGCGCGGCGCGCGCCGGTCGCCCGGATGCGGCGGCGGCCGATGTCGAGGCGCTCCGCGCGGCCGTGGCGGCGCTCGCCGGCCGCGATGCCTACTGGCAGGAGCAGGTGGAGATCCAGCGCATAGCGGCCGAGGGCTGGGTCGCATTCGCCCGTGGGGAGCGCGACCAGGGCGTCGTGCTGCTGCGCGAAGCGGCGGAGCGCGAAGGGCGCACCGACAAGCACCCGGTCACGCCCGGCCCGCTGATGCCGGCGCGCGAGCAGCTCGGCGAGATGCTGATGCTGATGGATCGCCCCGCCGAGGCGCAGCGCGAATTCGAGGCGGTGCAACAGACCGAGCCGCGCCGCTTCCGCGCAGTCTACGGATCCGCGCGCGCCGCCGAGCAGGCGGGCGACCGGGACGCCGCGCGGCGGCATTACGAGATTCTCCTACAGATTGCTCCGCAAGCCGATGCGGGGCTGCCGGAGATCGTCCAGGCACGGACCTTCCTCGGCCGGGGCTGACCGCCGCCAGGCGGATCGCGCCGGGCCGCCCGGGCACGGTGGTCAGCCCGCCGGCGCGATCTCGCCGCGCTCGATGACGAAGGTGCGCTCGACGAGCGGGCGCAGGAGTTCCGGGTTGCTCTCGGTGATGAGGATCGCGACCTCCGGCAGCGCGTGGTGCAGCCGGCTCAGCGCCTCCGCGTAGCGCAGCGCCAGGGCGGGGGCGAGGCCCTGGAAGGGCTCGTCCAGCAGCACCGCGCGGGTGCCGACCATCAGCGCGCGGCCGAGGGCGACCATCTTGCCCTGGCCACCGGACAGGCCCGCGGCCCTGCGCGGGGCGAGTTCGGCCAGCTCCGGGAGCAGCGTGAAGACCGCGTCCAGCCGCCGCGCCTGCTCGGCGGCGGGGAGGCCGAGCACCTGCACCGGCAGGAGGAGGTTCTCCCGCACCGTGAAGCTTCCGAAGAGGCGGCGGTCCTCCGGGGCGTAGCCGATGCCGTGGCGCGGGCGGTGGTGCGCCGGGAGATGCGTCTCGTCCTCGCCGCCGATCAGCACGCGTCCCGCGCGGCAGGGCAGCAGGCCCATCAGGGTGCGCAGCGTCGTCGTCTTGCCCGCGCCGTTGCGCCCGATCAGCGCGACGCGCCCGCCCGCCGGGACGTGCAGCGACACGGCGCGCAGCACGGAGACGCCGGCGATCTCGACCGTGACGCCCGCGAGCTCAAGCATGGCGCTCGATCCCGATCACCTCGCGCTGCACGGCGGGGTCGGCCAGCACCTGGCCCGGCGGGCCGAGGGCGACGATGCGGCCCTGGCTCCACACCGCGACGCGGTCCGCGAAGCGTTCCACCACCTCCATGTCGTGCTCGACGAAGACGGCGGTGACGCCGGACTCGCGCAGCACGCGCACCAGCGTCTCGACGATCGCCATCTTCTCGGCAGCGGCGACGCCGGAGGTCGGCTCGTCCATCAGCAGCAGGCGGGGGTTGAGGGCGACCGCCATGGCGATGTCGGCCAGCTTGCGCGCCCCCTCGTTCAGCGCATCGGCGCGCGTCGCGGCGAGGGCGGCGAGGCCGAACCGGGCAAGGATCTCCATCGCCTCCTCCCGCCAGCGCCGGCGCAGCAGGGGGGTGAGCGGCGACCAGATGCCCTCGCGCGCGGCGACGGCGAGTGCGGCGTTCTCGAGGACCGTGTGCTCGGTGAAGAGCTGCGGGAGCTGGAAACTGCGCCCGATCCCGCGCCGGACGATGGCGCGTGGCGCGAGGCCGAGGATCGATTCCCCCTCATAGGCGATCGTCCCGGCCTGCGGGCGGAGATAGCCCGTGGTCATGTTGAGGAAGGTGGTCTTCCCCGCACCGTTCGGGCCGATGATCGCGAGGAACTCGCCGCGCAGCACGTCGAGGTCTATCCCGTCGGCGGCCCTGACGCCGCCGAAGGCGAGGCGGAGGCCGCGGGCCTCAAGCAGCGCGCCGCTCACGCCGGCCTCCCGGGACGGCCGCGCCCGAGCAGACCGGAGATCATTCCCCACAGCCCGCCGGGGGCGAACAGGATGACGAGCAGCAGGACCGCGCCGAGGATCGCCTGCCAGGCCTCGGCGAAGCTCGCCGCCGCGTACACGCGCACCAGCTCGTAGCCGACGGCGCCGAGGAAGGGGCCGAGCGCGGCGCCCGCACCGCCGAGGATCGCGATGAAGACGAGCTCGCCCGAGGAGGTCCAGTAAGCGAGCAGCGGCGTGACGTGGCGCGTCGTCATGCCCACGATCGCCCCCCCGACGCCGCCCATCAGCGCCGACAGCACATAGGCCGCGAGCAGCACCCGCCGCGCCGAGACTCCCATGAACTCCAGCCGCGTCTCGCGCGTCTTGATCCCGGCGAGCGCCTGGCCCATCGGCGAGGCGAGGTAGGCCCGCACCAGCACGCCGAAGCCGACCGCAAGCACCAGCGCCAGGATCAGCATCGCCCAGACATAGTCCTCGAGGGCGAGCGAGAATCCGGCGATGCGCGGCGGCTCCACCCGGATGCCATCGGTGCCTCGGGTGAGGCTGTAGAGCTTCTCGAGCAGCGAATAGAACACCATGCTGATCGCGAGGTTCAGCATGCCGAAGAAGATGTCGCGGTAGCGCACTACGAACAGCCCCACGACAAGGCCGAGCAGGCCGGAGACCAGGGCGGCGACGGGAAGGAGCAGGAAGGCCTCCCCCGCCGAGGGAGCGAGGAAGGCCACCGTATAGGCGCCCGCCGCGAGGTAGACGGCATGACCGAAGGTCACCTGCCCGGCCCGCAGCAGCAGCAGGATGCCGAGCACGGCGATGCCCTTGGCGAGGGCGATGGTCAGCACGAACTTCAGCCAGGGCGCCGCCCAGGCGGCGGCCAGCACGCCGGCTGCGCCGAGCAGCGCGATCGAAGCCTCTGCGCCGCGCCGCATCATACTCGCCGCGTCTCGACCACGCCGAACAGCCCCTGCGGCCGTACGAGCAGCACGGCGACCATGATCAGGTAGGGGACCACCACCTCGAACTCCGGCGCGAGATAGACCGCCGCCGAGCGGCCGATGCCGATCAGCAGGGAGGAGATCGCCGCGCCCTCGATCTGCCCGAGTCCGGCCGTCGCCACCACGGCGAAGGAGAGGACGATGGTCGAGGCACCGATGCCCGGCACCAGCGTCGTGGTCGGCGAGGCGAGCGCGCCGCCGAGCGCCGCGAGCCCTGCGCCGAAGGTGAAGGTGAGCAGGAAGACCCGCCGCGCGTCTATGCCCATCGCGGTCGCCGCCTCCCGGTCGGTGGTGACGGCGACGATGATGCGGCCCGTCAGGGTACGGCGCAGGAACCAGGCGAGGCCGCCCAGCGTCGCCAGCGCCACGCCCGGCAGGACGAAGAGCTGGTAGGCGGTGAAGGGGATCACGTCCTCGCCGAACGGCACGTCCACCGTGCCGAGCAGCCGCAGCGGCGCGTCGTTCGTCACCGGCTGCACCCCCCAGACCAGCTTCTGCACGTCCTCCAGGATCATGAACAGCGCGAAGGTGACGAGGAGCTGCAGCACCTGCTCATGGCCGTAGATGCGGCGGAGCACGAGCCGCTCGATCACCGGCCCGAGGATGCCACCCACCAATGCCGCGGCCAGAACCAGCGCGACGTATTGTATCCAGCCTGGCAGGCCATGCGCGGCGAGGAACAGGCCGAGCGAGGCCGCGGCGTAGCCGCCTATGGCGAAAAGGCTGCCATGCGCGATGTTGATGATGCGCAGCACGCCGAACACGAGGTTCAGCCCCACCGCCACCATGAACACCAGCGCCGCATAGGCCAGGCCGTCGAGCAGCGCGAGGCCGAGAAGCAGCGTGTTCTGCCCCAGCCACTCGGCCATCGCGGCGCGGCCTCAGCCGGCGATCGGCGCGGGGACCTGCGCCAGCAATTCGGGCTTGAGCGTTTTCACCCAGTCCACGCTCTTCTGCCCGACCGGTGCGCTGACCATGGCGGCGGGGAAGATAATCATGTCCTTCGGCACCGCGAAGGGGTAGCGGTCGGTGAAGGTGCTGACGCCGACGATCTGGTCCTCCAGCCCCTGGCCGTCCTCGCGCAGGGTGATGGTCGAGGTCGGGGTGGGGAATTCCAGCCCGCGGAACGCCGCTGCCAGCTCCTGGTCGTTCGGCCAGCCGCCGCCCTTGGCCGCAATTGCCTTGTTGTACGCGGCCTGCATCGCGGAAATCGCCTGATACATGTGGTGGCAGGGGTAGATCGGATACTCGTTGAAGCGGCGCCGGTAGCTGTCCACGAAGCGGGCGAGGCGCGCCGGATCCTTCGGCCGCGGGTGGTTGTTCCAGTGGTCGCCGCGCGTGCCGATGATGTGGCCGGCCGGCATGGTGCGTCCGAGGATCTGCATCGAGGCCTCGGCGACCGGCAGGACGAAGGTCGAGCGGTCGAACAGCCGCCGCTCCGCCGCCTGGCGGACCAGCGTGACCAGGTCGCCGCCCCAATGGGTGGAGAAGATCACGTCCGGCCGCGCCGCCAGCAGGCGGGTCACCTCGGTCGAGTAGTCGGTCGCGCCGAGGCGCGGGAACAGCTCGGCCACGACGCGCACGCCGGGCTTGAGCACGTCCATCGCGGACTTCCAGATCTCCCAGGAATCGCGGCCCCACGCGTAGTCCTGATTGATCACCGCGAGGGTGCGGAAATCCGGCTTGGTCTTGAGCAGGTAGAGCAGCGGCGCGAGCACCTCCGGCGTGGCGTAGCCCTGGGTGCGGAAGGCGTAGGGGTGCCTGCCTTCCTCCAGGGCACGCTGCGTGCCGCAGTCCCACAGGAGGGTCGTCTTGCGCAGCTCGTCCGAAAGCGGTGTGCAGGCGAGGCAGGAGCCGGAGGAGATCGAGGCGAAGATGATGCTCACGCCCTCGTTCTGCACCAGCCGCCGGTACTCGGCGACCACATGCTCGGTGCCCGGCGCCTCGTCCACGAAGAGGGCGCGCACCGGCACGCCGCCGATGCCGCCCGCCTGGTTGATCTCCTCGAACAGCATCTCGGCGGTCTGCCTGGCCGGCACGCCGAACACGCTGGAGGTTCCGGAGAGGAAGGTGGTGATGCCGACCTTCAGCTCCGCCGGCTTCTGCGCCTGGGCCCTGCCGCTGCCCGGCCAGAGCAGGCTGCCGGAAACGGCGCCGGCGAGCGCCAGCGCGCCGCGGCGGGTCAGTGCATGCTGGGTGCTGCTCATCCTCGGCGTCTCCTCTTCCGCTCCCTTTGCGTGGGGTCCCGTGGCCGGCCCCGTCGCTTTGTCTCTTGCCCGCAGCATGCCGGGTGGCGCCGACGGCGTGAAGAGGGCAGGCGTGCGGCGCCCGATTGACCGGTCCCGGCCCGGCACCTAGCGTCCGCGTCCCTTGGGGCCACGGAACGAGGTGCGGCCGGACCGCGCGCCGGCGTCACGGTGCCGCGACCTCGCGGGCGGAGGCGCGGGATGAACATCCTCTCGATCCAATCCTGGGTGGCCTATGGCCATGTCGGCAACGCCGCGGCGGTATTCCCGCTCCAGCGGCTGGGTGCCGAGGTCTGGGCGGTCAACACGGTGCAGTTCTCCAACCACACCGGCTATGGGGCCTGGCGTGGCCAGGTGTTCGATGCCGGGCTCGTGCGGGACTGCGTGCTCGGGATCGAGGAGCGCGGCGCCCTGCCGCGGTGCGACGCCGTCCTCTCAGGCTATATGGGCGACGCGGCGACCGGCGAGGCGATCTTGGACGCCGTGGCGCGGGTCAAGGCGGCCAATCCAGCGGCGGTCTATTGCTGCGATCCGGTGATCGGCGATGTGGGCCGCGGCGTCTTCGTTCGGCCGGGCATCCCGGAGTTCCTGCGCGACCGCGTGCTGCCGGCGGCGGACCTTGCCACGCCCAACCATTTCGAGCTGGAATGGCTGACCGGCCGGTCGGTGCGCACGCTCGCGGAGGCCAAGGCCGCCATGGCCGCGTTCCAGGCAAGCGGGCCGCGCTGCGTCCTTGTCACCAGCCTGCACCTCGATGACACGCCGAGCGACGCGCTCGACCTGCTGGCGGGGGAGGGCGGTGCCTTCTGGCGCGTGCGAACGCCGCGCCTGCCGCTCTCGGTGAACGGCGCCGGCGATGCCATCTCGGCGCTGTTCCTGCTGCACCGTCTGCGTGCGGGGGCAGTGGCGCCGGCCCTCTCTGCGGCTACCTCCTCGGTCTTCGGCCTGCTGCGGCGCACGGCGGAGGCCGGGTCGCGCGAGATCCTGCTGGTTGCGGCGCAGGAGGAACTCGTCGCGCCGTCCAAGGTCTTCCCAGCGGAGCCCTGCTGATCGTCCACTTTGCCGTGCCGGGCGAGGCTTCGCAGGGCCAGCGCCGCACGCCGGATCCGCCTCTTGCTCCGTGACGGGGCGATGTATGCTCCGCCGGTTCGCCGGTCGGCCGGCATCAGGAATGGGGGGAGGTTACCCATGCGTCAGGCAATCTGTTCGCTGCTCTTCGGGGCACTCGCCGCCGCCGTGTCGGCGGTGCCGGCGCTCGCCCAGAGGCAGCCGCAGGCCGCCGGGCCAACGCTCGCCGCAGTGCGGGCGCGCGGCGTGCTCGCCTGCGGTGCGCATCCCGGCGCGCCGGGATTCGCGCTGCCGGACAGCCAGGGCGTCTACCGCGGCCTCGATTCCGACACCTGCCGTGCCATTGCCGCCGCAGTGCTCGGCGACGCCACGAAGGTGCGCTGGGTGGTGCTCACCAGCCAGCAGCGGCTGCCCGCGCTGCAGTCGGGCCAGGTGGACGTGCTGCCCCGCACCACTACCTGGACGCAGGTGCGCGACACGGCGAACGGCCTCAACTTCACGGCCGTGACCTTCTACGACGGGCAGGGCTTCCTGGTCCGCCGCTCGGCCAATGTGCAGCGCGCCCGCGACCTCGACGGCGCGACCATCTGCGTCACCTCGGGCACGACGAACGAGCTGAACCTGGCCGACTGGGCGCGCGCGAACAACGTCCGCATCAACCCCGTGGTGTTCGACGACAACAACGAAACCCGCCGGGCATATGAGAGCGGGCGCTGCGACGCCTTCACCACGGATGCGAGCCAGCTCGCCGGCGTCCGCACCGCGCTGCCGAACCCGGCCGAGCATGTCCTCCTGCCCGACATCATCAGCAAGGAGCCGCTGGCGCCGGCGGTGCGGCACGGCGACGACCAGTGGTTCGACATCGTGCGCTGGACGATCTTCGCCCTGATCGAGGCGGAGGAGCTCGGGATCACCCAGGCCAATGTGGACGAGATGCTGAACAGCCCGAATCCGGCGGTTCGCCGGCTGCTGGGTGTCACCGGCGACCACGGTCCCCTGATGGGCCTTGACCGCCGCTGGGCCTACAACGCGATCAAGGCGGTCGGGAATTACGGCGAGATCTTCGAGCGCAACCTTGGCCGTGGATCGCCGATCGGCCTGCCGCGCGGCCTGAACGACCTCTGGACCCGCGGCGGGCTGATGTACGCGATGCCGATCAGGTGACGGGCGGCGGCAGGGCCAGCAGGTCGCGGTGCGGGACGCGCACCGCGAGCCTGCCGGCCTCCGCGAGACGGCTGCGCGCGGCGAGCCATTCGGCGATGCGCCGCGCTTCCCGGCGCTCCTGCGCCATCGCCGCCCGGGCGTGGGCGACGGCCAGCGCATCGGCCATCTCACGGTCGTGCGGGGCGAGGACCCAGTCGCTCGGCGCCAGGTGCACCGCATAGCCTTGCGCCTCGAAGGCGGCGCGAAGCACGCCCGGCGCGTCCGGGCCAAGCGCCTTCCCGCCGAAGCCCTTGTCGCGCGCCTGATCGCGCCGGAATCCGCGTGCCACCAGCGCGTCCGCGGGATGCGGCGGGGTGAAGCGGTCGCGGCCGGCGACGTTCAGCGCGGCGTAGAAGGGGAGCCGGCGTGCCGCGCAGGCCGCTGCCATGCGCTCCACCCAGTCGCGCGAGACCAGGTCGCAGAGCGCGCTGCACACCACCGCGTCCGCCGCGCCGAGCGGCAGGTTGTCCGGCGCCTCGGAGAGATCGGCAATGAGCCCCTCGACGCGCCAGGCGCCGTGCGGCGTGTGCACGAGCAGCGTCCGCCGGCCCGGCCAGGTCACGCGCCAGCCGACCTGCTCGGCGCGCTCGGCGATGGTCTCGAAGGCGAGCTCGATCAGCGCTGCATCCGCGTCCACCAGCGTCCAGACCTGCGCCCGCCCGATGAAATGCCCGAGCCAGCGCAGCAGCGACCCGGTCCCCGCGCCGAGATCGAGGAGGCGCGGCCGTGCCGGGAGGGCGCGCGCGAGGCGCGCGGCGAGGCCCGCGTCGCGCGCCCGCGCGTCGTAAGGCTCGCGCAGGTCGAGCCAGTCGGCGTCGAACTCCTCGTTCATTCGGCCTGGTGCTCCGCGGCGCGCAGGGCGTCGGCGA
>JADGHI010000113.1 GCA_019689515.1 Acetobacteraceae bacterium
CTGCCCTCCCCTCCCTCGTCCTGGTGGGCACTGGTGCCGCCGCTCTCCTCTGGTCGCCCTCTGCGCTCGCCCAGCCGCCGCCTGCGCCTACCGCGCCTCCCGCGGCGGCGCCCCCGGCGCTTGAGGCGGCCATGCCTGGCGAGGAACGCACCCTCCCCTACACCCTGGAGATCGCGCCCACCGGCGACGATGCCCTGGACGCCGCGCTCGCGAGCGCCTCGCAGCTCGCCCTGCTGCGCGAGCCGGCGCCGACCGACGCCTTCGGGCTCGTAGGCCGCGCCCGGGGCGACCTCCCGCGCCTCGACGCCGCGCTGCGCTCCGAGGGCTACTACGCGGGCCGCGTGCGGATCGAGATCGCCGGACAGCCGGTGCTGGACACCCCCGACCTGGCCGAGCGCCTCGCCAGGACCGAAGGGCCTGTCCCCGTCCGCATCCTGGTCGAGCCGGGCCCACGCTACCGCATCACCTCCGTCGCCGTCCGGGCCGCCGCGCCCGAGGATGCCGCCGCGGTGGCCGCGGCAACCGCCGAGCCCTTCGGCCTCGCGCCAGGCGATCCGGCGGCCGCCGCCGCCGTTCTGGCTGCACAGGCGGCCCTGCTCGACCGGCTGCGCCGCTCCGGCCACCCCTTCCCCTCCGCCCCCGATCGGAATGTCGTTGTTGACCACCGGGTGCGCGGCATGGAGGTGGAGTTCGTCCTCGCCGCCGGCCCGCGCTCCCGCTTCGCCCCGCCGCGCGTGGCCGGGCAGGTGCGGACCGACACCGCCTTCCTGGACCGCATCGCCGGCCGCATCACCGGGCAGCCCTACAGCCCGGAGCGGATCGAGCGCGTGCAGCGCGACCTGCGCCGCCTCGGCGTGTTCGCCTCGGTCCGCGCGCGTCCGGCGGAGCACCTGGACGCCGCGGGCGATCTCCCGGTCACCTTCGAGGTCGAGGAGCGCCCGCTGCGGGCCTTCGGGTTCTCGGCCTATTACGAGACCAATTTCGGCCCCACCGGCCGGGTGTACTGGGAGCACCGCAACCTCTTCGGCCGGGCCGAGCGGCTGCGCCTGGAGGCGGAGACCTATCGCCTGGAATCGGGCCGGGGCGGCGGCGGCGATATCGGCTTCCGCATCGGTGGCAGCCTCCGCAGCCCTTATCTCTATGGTCAGGACCTCACCCTGACGGGCGAGGTCTTTGCCATCCGCGACCGCCTGCGCGCCTATGACCGCGACGTCATAACCGCCGCGCTCCTGCTGGAGCGCCAGCTCACGGACCGGCTCGCCGTGCTGGGCGGGCCGCTGGCGGAATTCGGCCGCGTTGGCCGCCCGGGCGATCTGCAGCCGGTGCAGCTCCTCGGCATCACCCTCGGCGCACGCTGGGACAGCACGGACAGCCTGCTCGATCCGAGGCGCGGCTGGCGCGCCGCGGTCTCCGGCACGCCCTCCTACGAGATCCACGAAGGGATCGCCTTCCTGCGGCTGCGGCTCACGGCGAGCACCTACTGGGACGTCCTGGGCGACGGGCGCAGCGTTGTCGCGCTGCGGGGCCTGCTCGGCTCGACGATAGGGGCGGAGCGCGACCAATTGCCGCTGGACCAGCGCTTCTATGCCGGCGGCGGCGGCTCGGTGCGGGGCTATACCTACCAGGCCATCGGCCCACGGGACGCGATGGCCCGCCCGCTCGGCGGGGCGAGCCTCTTCGAGGCCAGCCTGGAGCTGCGCCAGCGTCTCTGGGGCGAGTTCGGCGGCGTGCTGTTCCTGGATGCCGGCACCGTCGGCCGCGAGCCGCTGCTCCCCGATTTCGGCGACACCCGCTTCGGGGCCGGGATCGGGCTGCGCTACAGGACCGTGATCGGGCCGATCCGCGCCGACTTCGCCGTTCCGCTGAACGCCAGCCGCGGGGAGTCGCGGGGCTACGGCTTCTACTTCGGCATCGGGCAGGCGTTCTGATGCGCGGGGCCCTGCGCAAGCTCGGAGCGATGCTGCGCCGCCCGTGGCTCCTGCTCATGGCGGCGCTGGTCGTCCTTGCCGCGGTGTCGGCGACGGCCCAGCCGCGCGAGCCGGTCTGGGCCGGGGCGCTGCGCTATGCAGCGCGCCAGGTGCCGGGCCTTGAGCTCGAAGGCCTGAGCGGAAGCCTGACGCGGCCCGAAGCGGCGCGGGTGACGCTGTCCGATGCACGGGGCGTCTGGCTGACCCTCGATCGGGTCCGGCTGGTCCTCGACAGCTCGGCACTGCTGCGCGCCCGGCTGGAGATCGAATCGCTGACGGCCGAGCAAGCCACCCTCGCCTACCTGCCCGAGTCTCCGCCGCCGCCTCCCGGCGCGCCCCCGCCGCCCTCCGGCGGGCCACTGATCCAGGTCCCGGACCTGCCCATCACCGTACGGGTGGACCGCCTCGCCGTGGATCGCATGCAGATCGAGGAGCCGGTGCTCGGCGTCCCGGCGGCGCTGGCATTCGAGGGACGGCTGGCACTCGCGAGTGGCGCGCTGGACGCTGCAATGGCGATGCGCCGTCTGGATGCGCCCGGCGAGTTCGACCTGCGGCTCGCGCTGAATCCGCCCGCGGACCGTCTGGAGGCGGAGCTGCGGCTGCGTGACCAGCCTGGGGGCCTGGTGCCGCGGGCGCTCGGGCTGCCGGACCGTCCGGCGGAGGTTGACCTTACCCTCGCAGGCCCGGCCACCGTGGGGGCGCGGCTCGATCTGCGCGCTGCGGTGGGGCCGGATGTGTCCCTGACAACTGGCGGCATGCTGCGTGCCCAGGCCGACGGGGCGCTCGGCGCGAGTCTGGAGGGCGAGGTCGCGGCGGCGCCGCTGCTGCCACCGGCGCTGGTACCGCTCCTCGGTGGGACTGCCCCCACCCGCTTCACGTTCGACGGCGATCTTTCGGCCGCGCAGCAGTTGACCCTCCGGCGCTTGGCGCTGGACGCCGCCGCCGGCCGGGTGGAGGCGGATGGGACGGCGGACCTCGCCGCCGGGTCCGCGGCGCTGCGTCTCGGCTTCACCGTGGCCGGCTCGGAGCCTTTCGCCGCGCTCCTGGCGCCGCTCGACGTCGCCTGGCAGGCGGCGCGGGGCGAAGCGCGGGTGGAGGGGCCCTTCGCCGGGCCCCGCATCACGCTCGACGCCGCCATGCAGGGCTTCGCGGCGCCCGGCATCCCCGGCCTCGCCGAGGCACTCGGGCCGGAGCCGCGCCTGCACCTGGCGGCGACGCTGCCGGAAACGCTGCAGGAACTCAGCCTCACCGGCGCGAACGCGCGCCTGGAGGGATCGGGCCGCATCGCCGAACCGCTGGACCTGCGCGTCGGGCTGACCCTCGCGGGATCGGACCCCTTCGGCGCGCTGCTGCCGATCGAGGTCTCCTGGCGCGCCCTGCGGGCCGAGGCGCACGCCACGGGCGAGATCGCGCGGCTCGGAGTGACGCTGGAAGCGGCGGCGGAGGACTTCGGCAGCGCCGTCGCTCCGCTCGCGGCCGCGCTCGGGCCGGCGCCGCGGCTGCGCCTCGTCGCGCAACTGCCGGGGACGGTGGAAACGCTGCGGCTGGAGGGCGCGGCGACGGCCTTCGAGGCGAGCGGCCAGGTCGGCGACACGCTCGACGCACGCTTTACGGCCGAGATGCAGGACCTCGCCGCCCTGCTGGGGCCGGACTTCGCCGGCGCGGTCCGCGCCGCCGGCACCGTGACGGGACCGCTGGCCGATCTGCGCCTCACGCTGGAGGTGAGCGGTGATGACGCGCTCCTCCTCGCCGGACAAAGGCTGGAAGCGCCGCGGCTGGAAGCGCAGGTCGAGAGCGCCGCCACCGCGCCCCGCATCGGCGCCACCCTGGCGGCGCGCTTCGCGGAGCTGCCGCTGCGCCTCCTGCTGCGAGGCGGGCAGGCGCCGGATGCGCGGTTCCGGCTCGACGCGGCGGAGGCGAGCTTCGGTCCCGCCCGGGCACGCGCGGAAGGAGTGCTTGACCCGGCCTCCGGCCTGTTCGAGGGCACTGCGCGGCTGGACGCGCCGGACCTCGCGCCCTTCGCGGGGCTGGCGGGCGATCCTTCGCTCGCGGGGCGACTGTCGCTGGCGGCGCAACTCGCTCCCAGGCCGGCCCCGTCGGGCCAGGGGGGGCCGGGGCAACAGGGCTTCGACGCACGGCTGGAGGCAGCGGCACTGCGGATCGCCGGCATGGCCGCCGAGGCCCGGCTGACGGCGAACGGCACCGCGGCGGCAATGGATCTCGCGACGCAGGCCCAGCTTGCCGGGGTGAACCTGACCGCCCGGGGTCGCCTCGATGCAAGCGCGGAGACGGGGGAGCGGCGGCTTGACCTCGCCGCCATTGAGATCCGCCAGGGTGACCAAGCGCTGCGGCTGGCTGCGCAGCCCGCGCGGGTGGTGCTGCGCGCCGATGGCGGCGTGGTGCTGGCGACGCCCCTGGCGCTCACGGCCGGACGCGGCGGCACCATCCGCGTGACCGGCCGCTGGGGGCCGGACCAGGCCGATCTGCGCGCTACGCTCGCGACGGTGCCCGTCGGCCTCCTGGCCGCGTTGGCGGCGGCCGGCGAGGAGGGACAGCTGCCGCCGATGCAGGGCACGCTCTCCGGCGAGCTGCGGGCCAGCGGTGCCGTCGCCCGGCCGGAGGTCGCCGCCAACCTGCGCGCCACGGGGCTTCGCGCGACGACATCCTGGGGAGGCGACCTGCCGCCGGCGGAGCTCCGCGCCCAGGCGACGCTCGCCGCCGACGGCGCCGCACAGCTTACCGCGGAGGCACGCGCGGGTGCGGCATCGCTCGCCGCGGAGGCGCGCCTGCGGGACGCCTTCGGTGCCGATGCGCCGATCACGGCGACGCTGCGCGGGAATGTCGATCTCGGGCAGCTCCTCTCGCCCTTCCTCGCGGCCGGCGCCGACCGTGCCGCGGGACGCCTCGCCCTGGATCTGCGGGCCGAGGGGACGGCGGCGGCGCCGCGGCTTTCGGGGAGCGCGACGCTGACGCGCGGGGAGTACCGCAACCTGCTCTACGGCGTGCGGCTGTCGAACATCGGTGCGACGCTGCGCGCGGATGGCACGCGGCTGGTGCTCGAGCGGCTCGACGCGGCGACGCCAGGCGGCGGCCGCATCACCGCATCCGGCGCGCTGGACTTCGGCGCGCCCGGCATGCCGGTGGAGGCGCGGATCAACGCGCGCAACGCCCGCCCGCTCGCCTCCGACCAGTACCGCGTGCTGCTCGGCGCGGAGCTCGGCCTGGACGGCGCGCTGGCAGAGGCCGTGCGCCTCTCCGGCGTCGTCCGCGTCGGGCGCGCGGAGATCCGCCTGCCCGAGGCGCTGCCGACACGCATCCAGACCCTAGAAGTGCGCGAGATTGGCGGCCCGCCACCCGGCACGGTGCGCGCGCGGTTGGCGGCGCGCACGGCGTCACGGAACGGGCGGGAGAACGGCGCATCTGCTGAAGCCGGTAATTCAGTGGGCGGGCCGACCATCGCCCTCGCGATCGTCCTCGAGGCGCCACGCGAGGTCTTCGTGCGCGGGCGCGGCCTCGACGCCGAACTCGGTGGCCGGCTCGAGATCGGCGGCACCGTCGCGGAGCCCCAGGTGGCGGGCGAGCTGCGCCTGCAGCGCGGGACGCTGCAGGTGCTCACCCGGCGCCTCGACATTGCGCGCGGCACGCTGACCTTCGGGGGTGGCACGCTGTTGCCCCAGCTCGACTTCCTCGCCACCGCGCGCACGAGGGACACGACCTTGCGGGTGGCGGTGCAGGGGACGACCGAGGCGCCAGTGATCACCTTCTCCTCCAGCCCGGAGCTGCCGCAGGACGAGGTGGCCGCGCGGCTGCTGTTCGGCCGCTCGACGGGCAACCTCTCCCCGTTCGAGATCGTGCAGCTCGCCGATGCGCTGGCGGGCGCGACGGGTTTCGGGCCCGCTGGCGGAGGCTCCGGGGGCTTGCTGGACCGGGTGCGGCATGCGCTCGGCCTTGACCGCCTGGCCATCGGCTCCGAGGAAGCTGACGGAGACAGGGGGCGCTCGGGAGGCCGTGCCGCAGGGGCGGCGGATGGCGGAGCCTCCACGCCGACCCTGGAGGCCGGGAGCTACGTGGCGGAGGGCGTGTATGTCGGCATCCGTGAAGGCACCGATGTCAGCGCCGCGCCACGCGTCGCTGTCGAGATCGAGATTACGCCGCGCCTGAGGCTGGAGGCTGAAACCGGCGGCCGGTCGGGCGGCAGCAGCGCGGAGAGCGGCAGCCGCGTCGGCCTGTCCTACGAGCTGGAGTACTGACCGGGCCGGGGGCCGGCCGAGGCCGGTCATGTGCACGGCGGAGACGAAGACGATCGCCGTTCGCTCGAAGCGTGGGCGGTCGCAAATCATCGTCGCCATCGTCGGGAAGAACGCGAAGACCTCTGCCTCCCGTGGCGGTGAGTGGCCCCAGACGGGCGCAGGTGGCTCATGACCGGCGGTTGCCGGGCGAGGCCCGCATCGCTCGGCGCCTGACCACCGCTACCCACGGGCGCGGTTCGCGGTGCGACCCGGACCCGGCTGCGGCGTTCCTGCCTCGCCGCCCCTCGCGGCGCGAGGGCCGGGAGTCCCCGGTTTGCCAGCGGTCCGCCTCCACCGGGCAAGGCGTTTCGGGTGGCCGCAGGACCTGCGAGATTGCTACAAGCGGATCGGCGCACGGGTGACGACGAGGCGTTCCGCCTGGCAGCGAGCCGAAACGAACAACGGGAGGTGTCCAAGACGATGCCCGATTCCACGACGCAGCACCCGACGACGAGCGCAGCCGGACAGGGCGGCGGTGGCAGGTTCGACGCGCTGGTCATCGGCGCCGGGTTCTCGGGCCTTTACCAGCTCCACTGCCTGCGCGACCGGCTTGGTCTCTCGGTGCGGGTGCTGGAGGCGGCCGAGGGAGTCGGGGGCACCTGGTACTGGAACCGCTACCCGGGCGCACGGTGCGATTCGGAGAGCCACTCCTACTGCTACTCCTTCTCGAAGGAACT
Organism: Acetobacteraceae bacterium; assembly: GCA_019689515.1. Lineage (GTDB taxonomy): Bacteria > Pseudomonadota > Alphaproteobacteria > Acetobacterales > Acetobacteraceae > Caldovatus. Next base: position 6,934 of record JADGHI010000113.1, read on the forward strand.
GCTCGAGGAATGGGAATGGTCGGAGCGCTATCCCGGCCAGGCCGAGATCCTGCGCTACCTCAACCACGTCGCGGACCGCTTCGACCTCCGGCGCGACATCCGCTTCGGCGCCCGCGTGGTCTCCGCAGAATGGGACGAGACGGCGGAACTCTGGCGCGTCGTGACGCAGTCCGGAGAGCGATACGCCGCACGGTTCCTGATCACCGCCGTCGGTTGCCTCTCCGCGGCGAACATCCCGGACATCCCGGGACTCGAGGACTTCCGGGGACGCTGGTACCACACTGGCCAGTGGCCGCATGAGGGGGTGGACTTCACCGGAAAGCGCGTCGGGATGATCGGCACCGGCTCCACCGGCATCCAGGCGGCGCCGGTGATCGCCGAGGCGGCCGCCCACCTCACCGTTTTCCAGCGCACCGCGAACTACAGCATCCCCGCCCGCAATGCGCCGCTGACCCCGGAGTTCAAACGCTACGTGCGGGAGCACCACGCCGAGATCCGGCGCGTGATGCATGCCACGCCGAACGGCCACCCCTTCTACATCGAGGACCGCTCCGTCTTCGACGTCACGCCGGAGGAGCGCCGCGCGATCTACGAGGTGGCCTGGCAGAGGGGCGGGCTGCAATTCCGCGCCACCTTCCGCGACCTCCTGGTGGACAAGGCGGCAAACGACACCGCGGCGGAGTTCATCCGCGGCAAGATCCGGGAGGTGGTGAAGAATCCCGCGACGGCCGCCGTGCTCTCGGACATCGACCATCCCTTCGCGGCGAAGCGCCCGCCCATCGACACCAACTACTTCGAGACCTTCAACCGCGACAACGTCACGCTGGTGAACCTGCGCGCCACGCCGATCGAGTGCATCACGCCGAGGGGGATCCGCACGCGCGACGGCACCGAATACGCGCTCGACGCCATCGTCTTCGCGACCGGCTTCGACGCCATGACCGGCCCGCTGCTGCGCATGGACATACGCGGCCGCGACGGGCTGCCGCTCAGGGAGGCATGGCGCGCCGGGCCGCAGACCTATCTCGGTTTGCAGGCCGCGGGCTTCCCCAACCTGTTCACCATCACGGGCCCCGGCAGCCCTTCCGTCCTCTGCAACATGCCGGTGCCGATCGAGCAGCACGTCGAGTGGATCACCGACTGCATCGCCCATCTGCGCTCGCGTGGCCTCACGCGGATCGAGGCCACGCCCGAGGCGGTGGACCGCTGGGTCGCGCATGCGAACGATGCGGCGAACGCCTCGCTGCTGCCGACGGTGCCGCACTCCTGGTATCTCGGGGCCAACGTGCCGGGGAAGCCGCGCGTGTTCATGCCCTATGCCGGCGGCATGGCGCGCTACCGCGCCATCTGCGCCGAGGTGGCGGCGCGGGGCTATGAGGGATTCACCCTCGGCGGCTGAGCCTGAGGGGTATGGGCGGAGCGCACTTTCGGGGCAGCCACGATGGTGGCCCCGACCGCTGAACCTGTCCCTGCGGCGCGGAGGCTCCGCCCGGCGGCCAGCCGGCCTCCACGCACCCTCTCGCGCGCCGCGCGTCCCGCGCCGATACTCCCGCCCGAAGCATCGCGGCCATGGGCCGTCCGCCGGGGGGAAACGAGCAATGGCGAGTGGTGGTCGCGCGAGGTGAGCACGAGACACCGCACCTCCGCCCTCGCGCCCTTCGGGCAGCGCAGCTTCCGGTTCCTGTGGCCGGCCGATCTCGCCACCTCCTGGGCCTTCGAGATGGAGACCCTCATCCTCGGCTGGTACGTGCTCGTCGAGACCGGATCGGTCGTCTGGCTGACCGTCTTCGCCGCGCTGCAATCCTTCGGCACCCTGATCTCGCCCGCCTTCGGCCTGATGGGCGATCGCATCGGCCACCGCAACCTGCTCTGCGGCATGCGCGCGGTTTATGCATTCCTCGCGTCGGGCCTCACCCTGCTCGCCCTGACCGATTCACTTGGGCCGGCGCAGGTCATCGTCGCCGCCGCCCTCTCGGGGATGGTCCGCCCGTCCGACATGGGGATGCGCAATGCGCTGATCGGTGCCACGATGCCCCCGGGCCTGCTGATGGGCGCCCTGAGCATCGAACGGACGAGTTCCGACATGGCGCGCGTCGCCGGCGCGCTGACCGGTGCGGGCCTGGTCGCGCTGCTCGGCATGGGCCACGCCTATCTCGCACTCACGGGCCTCTACCTGGTGAGCCTGATCCTGACCCTGTGCGTCGGCGGCGAGGCGCAGTCCCGCAAGGCGGGCGAGGCGCGGACGCCTGCCATCGCCTCGGCCTGGCGCGATCTCGGCGACGGCTTCGCCCATGTCTGGGCCTCCCCTCCCCTGCTTGCGGCGCTCTGTCTCGCCTTCCTTGCCAATCTCGCCGCCTACCCGCTCTCGGGCGGGCTGCTGCCCTATGTCGCCCGGGACGTCTATGGCATCGACCGGACGGGGCTCAGCTATCTGGTGGCGAGCTTCGCCGGCGGCGCCCTCGCCGGCTCGCTCGTGCTCGGCGTATGGGGGGGCCGCCTGCGGCCCGGGCGCACCATGGTCGTCGCGGTCCTCCTCTGGTTCGCGCTCCTCCTCGTCTTCTCGCGGCTGCAGAACGCGGCGGCGGGGATGGTCGTCCTCGCTCTCGCAGGCTGCGTGCAGAGCTTCTGCATGGTGCCGATGGCGGCGCTCCTGCTGCGGGTCTCGCGGGACG
>JADGHI010000114.1 GCA_019689515.1 Acetobacteraceae bacterium
CCACCGGGGCAGAGGCCGAGCAGGTCCATGCCGACAACCTCCGCGCCCACCGGCTCGGCATCAACGGCGTGCCATGCTTCGTCATCGGGGGACGGAACGCCATCGCCGGCGCGCAGGAGCCGGAAGTGCTGGAGCGGCTGCTGGACGTGGCGCTGGTGGAGGAGTGAGCGTCGCCAGAGGCCCGTATCGCTTGGACCGCCGCGCTTCCGCTGCTCCTCAGCCACGCCCCCGGCATCGGTGAGCGGCGCCGGGATCCTCGGCGTGCGCGGCAACTCCACCGGCTGGGTCTGGTACGACCGCATGCCGGCCGTGGCGATTTGCAACCTCCGAGATCTGGAAACGATCGGCCGACCTCCCGGGCTGCCCTTCGGGCCTGAGCGGCTCGGGCGCCACAAGAGGGCGCACCGGAAGAAGCCGAAATCCAGGCTGGCTTACTTCGACGACCGCACCCAGGCGGTGGTGCAGGCGCGCTAAGCCCGTGAGTTCGTGCGGTTCGGTGCTCGCCGGACCGATCCCGCCCCGCGTTACGCGGCCTTCGCCTCGTTCGACACCCGGACCAGCGCCCGCAGCAGGTCCCGTGCGGCCTTGACCCGCTGGGGCAGGCTCATCTCGCGCACCACCGCCAGCTTGTGGTCCGGGCGCAGCTTCACCTGGCCCTTCTGCGCCTGCATCCAGGCGATCAGCCCACCGGGATTGGCGAACTGGTTCCGCCGGAAGGTCACTACGATGCCCTTGGGCCCGGCGTCCAGCTTCTCCACCCCCGCCTCGCGACAGAGCCGCTTGATCGAGACGACGGTGAGCAGGTTCTCCACCTCCTCCGGCAGCGGGCCAAAGCGATCGGCGAGCTCGGCCGCCATCGCGTCCACCTCCTTGTCGGACTCGAGGCCACCGATCCGGCGGTAGAGGCCGAGGCGCACCGGCAGGTCCGGCACATAGCCCTCCGGGATCAGCACCGGCAGGCCGAGATTGATCTGCGGCGTCCAGTCCCGCTCGGCCGCCTCGTCGCGCCGCCCCTGCCCCGCCTTGAGGTCCGCCACCGCCTCCTCCAGCATCTGCTGGTAGAGTTCGATGCCGACCTCACGGATGTGGCCGGACTGCTCCTCGCCGAGCAGGTTGCCGGCGCCGCGGATGTCGAGATCGTGGCTGGCGAGCGTGAAGCCGGCGCCGAGGTTGTCGAGCGTCTGCATCACCTCCAGCCGCTTCTCCGCCGCCGCCGAGAGGCGGTGCCCCTGCGGCCAGGTGAGATAGGCATAGCCGCGCAGCTTGCCTCGCCCGACGCGCCCGCGAAGCTGGTAGAGCTGCGCCAGGCCGAACAGGTCGGCGCGGTGCACGATCAGCGTGTTCACCGCCGGCATGTCGAGCCCGCTCTCGATGATGTTGGTCGAGAGCAGGATGTCGTACTTGCCGTCGCCGAACTCGGTCATCACGCGCTCGAGCTCGGTCGCGGAGAGACGGCCATGCGCCTGGGCGAGCCGCGCCTCCGGCACGATCTCGCGCAGCCGGGCGGCGGTCTTGTCGAGGTCCTCGATGCGCGGGACGACGCAGAACACCTGGCCGCCACGGAAGCGCTCGCGCTGAATCGCCTCGCGCAGCACCACGCCGTCCCAGGGCATGATGAAGGTCCGCACCGCGAGCCGGTCCACAGGCGGCGTCGCGATCACGCTCATCTCGCGCACGCCGGTCAGCGCGAGCTGCAGCGTGCGAGGGATCGGCGTCGCGGTCAGCGTCAGCACGTGCACGTCGCTCTTGAGCGACTTCAGCTTCTCCTTGTGCGCGACGCCGAAATGCTGCTCCTCGTCGACGATGAGCAGGCCGAGATCGGCGAACTCGATCCCCTTGGCGAGCAGCGCGTGGGTCCCGACGACGATGTTCACCGAGCCGTCCTTGAGCCCCGCCTTCACCGCCGCCGCCTCCTTCGCGGAAACGAGGCGCGAGAGCTGCGCGACCTTCACCGGGAAGCCCTCGAAGCGCGCGGCGAAGATGCGGTAGTGCTGGCGGGCGAGCAGCGTCGTCGGCACGATCACCGCGACCTGCGCGCCGGCCATCGCCACCGCGAAGGCGGCGCGCAGCGCGATCTCGGTCTTGCCGAAGCCGACATCGCCGCAGATCAGCCGGTCCATCGGCCGGCCGGCGGCCAGGTCCTCCAGCACGTCGGCGATGGCGCGCTGCTGGTCCTCGGTCTCGGCGAAGGGGAAGCGGGCGCAGAACTCGTCCCAGCTCCCCTCCGGCGGGGCGGCGAGGAGTCCCTCCTTCATCTTCCGCTCGGCGGCGATGCGGATCAGCGCCGCGGCCATGTCCTGAATGCGCTGCCGCGCCCGCGCCTTGCGGTTCTGCCAGGAGGTGCCGCCGAGCTTGTCGAGCGCCACGCCCGCGGTCTCGGAGCCGAAGCGCGAGAGCACCTCGATGTTCTCGACCGGGACGAAGAGCTTGTCGCCGCCGTCGTAGAGGATGCGCAGGCAGTCGTGCGGCGCGCCGTTGACCTCGATGGTCTCCAGGCCCTCGTAGCGGCCGATGCCGTGGTCCTGGTGCACGACGAGGTCGCCCTCGGCGATCTCGGTGGCGTCGGCGATGAACTGGTCGGCGCGGCGGCGCCGGCGCGGCGGGCGGGCGAGGCGCTCGCCAAGCAGGTCCTGCTCGCCCACCACGGAGAGGCCCGGCGCGGTGAAGCCGCGCTCCAGACCCAGCACGATCAGCGCGACGACGCCCTCCGGCAGCGCGCGCGCCGCCTTCCAGTCGTCCACGTTGGTCGCGGCGACCTTGTTCTCGCGCAGCAGGTTGCCGAGCCGTTCGCGCGAGCCGCGGGTCCAGGCCGCGACGATCGGCCGACGCTTCGCCTGCACCGCGGCCTGCGCGTGCTCGGCATAGGCGGCGAAGACGTTCTGCCCGGAGGCGCGGATGTCGGTGAACAGCGGGCCCGGATGTCCCCCGGCGTCAATTCCCTCGGCACCCTCGGGCCGGGCATAGGGCGTGAACTTCAGCAGCGGCCCGCCGGCGAGCATCACGTCCCAGCCGGCGCGGTCGAGGTAGAGACGGCCGGGCGGCGCGGGGCGATAGGGCACCTCGCCCTCGTTGGTGCGCACCGGCGCGCGCCGCGCCTCGTAGTGGTCGGCGATCATCTCGAGCCGCGCCGCCAGCACCTCCTCCGCCTGGTGGTCGAGGCTGACGCTCGCCCCGGGCAGGTAGTCGAGCAGCGTCTCCATCCGCTCGTGGAACAGCCCGGCCCAGTGCTCCATGCCGGGGTGCCGCCGCCCCGCGCTGATCGAGACGTAGAGCGGATCCTCCGTCGCCACCGCGCCGAACAGGTCCACATAGCCGGTGCGGAAGCGGGCGATGCTCTCGGGATCGAGGAACACCTCGCCCACGGGGCGCAGCCACAGCTCCTCCAGCGCCTTGCCGCTGCGCTGCGTGCCGGTGTCGAAGCGGCGCAGGCTCTCGATCTCGTCGCCGAACAGGTCGAGGCGGACGGGATCCGGCTCGCCGGCCGGGAAGAGGTCGATGATCCCGCCGCGCACGGCGTATTCGCCGGGCTCCATGACGGTGCCGGTGCGGCCGTAACCATTGGCCTCGAGGAAGGCGACCAGCTTCTCCGGCTGGACGCGCCCGCCCTTGCGGAGCTGCATCGTCGCGCCGCGGAACACCTCGCGCGGCGGGACCTTCTGCACCAGGGCGTTGACCGTGGTGACGACGACGCGCCGCCCGGCCTTCTCCGGCTCCAGCAGCCGCGTCAGCGTCGCGACGCGTTCGGCGACGATCTCCGGGTTCGGCGAGACACGGTCGTAGGGCAGGCAGTCCCAGGCCGGGAAGCGCAGCACCTCGATCCCGGGCGCCCAGAAGGCGAGCGCCTCCGCGACGCGCGCCATGCGCGCGTCGTCGCGGCAGACGTGCAGCACCGGGGCCTCGGTCTCCGCGCGGCGGCGGGCGATCAGGAGGGCGTCATAGCCCTCTGGCGCGCCATAGACAGTCAGCCCGGCGGCGCTCACGCGCCTGTCGCCCTTCGCATTGCGGCGACATCCGCTGCGATCCGGCGCAGCATGGGCGAGTCGCACTCCGCCGGGACGGGGCGACGGCCGGAAAGCCAGTCGGCGAGGTCCACGTCGGGGTATTCCAGCACAGCCTCGAGCTCGTCGAGCTCCGATTCGGAGAAGGTCGCGATGAAGCGGGCAACGAAGCCGCCGATGATCAGGTCCGCTTCCTTGGTGCCGCGGTGGCGGGCACGGAACAGGAGGCGGCGGCGGCGGGCGTCCAATTGCGTGGTGTCTGACATGTCGGCGGATCGGGCTCGGGCTGGCATATAGAGCCCGATGGGAATCCTGTCAGCCCAACGCGGCCAGGGAGCGGCAGCAACGCCGCCCCTGGCGGAAACGCAGGCGCTGCCGCCGGGGGCCGAGATGCTCGGCCCCTTGCTCGCGCCCCTGACCGACCTGCGCGGCGTCGGGCCCGGCCTGGCGCGGCTGATCGCCGAGGCCGCCGGCGGCGACCGGGTGCTCGACCTGCTGTTCCACCTCCCGGAGCGGGTGGTGTTGCGGCGGCGCATCGACGACCCGGCGGAGGCGCCGGCCGACACAGAAGTCATCCTTCCCGCAACGATCCGGTCGCTGCGCGCGGCCGTGGCCCGCACCGGGCGGCCCTATGTGGAGGCGAAGACGACCGCGGCCGGCCGCCCGCTCACGATCCGCTACATCAATGGCCGCCTCGCCTGGCTGAAGGAGAAGCTGCCGGTCGGCCAAGTGCGCTTCTTCGCCGGCAAGGTGCTGCCGGAGGGCAGCGGCTTCGCCATGCTCAACCCGCTCTCGGCGGTGCAGGAAGCGACGCTGCCGCTCGCCGAGCCGGTCTGGCCCCTCGTGCGCGACCTGAGCCAGGGCCGGCTCGCCGCCGCGATCCGCGCCGCGCTGTACCGTCTGCCGGAACTGCCGGAGTGGCTGGCCCCCGCCCTCCTGCGGCGCGAGGGCTGGCCCGGCTTTGCCGCGGCCATCCGCGCTCTCCAGGCGCCCGAAGGGCCGTTGCCGGAGAAACCGCGCCGGCGCCTCGCCTATGACGAGCTGCTCGCCGGCCAGCTCGCCCTTGGCCTGGTGCGCCGCCGGGTGCGCGCGCGGCCGGGCCGGGCGCTGACCGGGAACGGCGCGCTGCGCGACCGCGCCCTCGCCGCCTTCGGCCACCCCCTGACGCCGAGTCAGGCCCAGGCGGTGGCCGAGATCGAGGCCGATCTCGCCGCGCCGACGCGCATGCTTCGACTCCTCCAGGGCGATGTGGGGTCGGGCAAGACGCTGGTCGCGGTCATGGCGATGCTGCAGGCGGTCGAGGCGGGCGCCCAGGCGGCACTGATGGCGCCGACCGAGATCCTCGCGCGCCAGCACCTGCGCACCCTCGCGCGGCTCTGCCTGCCCGCCGGGGTGCGGGTCGAGCTGCTGACCGGCAGCGTGAAGGGCGCGCAGCGCAAGCGCGTGCTGGCGGGACTGGCGGAGGGCGCCATCCCGATCGTCGTCGGCACCCATGCGCTGTTCCAGGAGAGCGTGGAGTTCCGCGACCTCGGCCTCGCCGTGGTGGACGAGCAGCACCGGTTCGGCGTCGCCCAGCGCCTGATGCTCGCCGGCAAGGGCAGCCAGGCCGACATGCTGGTGATGACCGCCACGCCGATCCCGCGCACCCTGCTGCTGACGCAATGGGGCGAGATGGCGGTCAGCCGCCTCACCGGGAAGCCCGCCGGGCGGCAGCCGGTGCGCACCACGCTGCACGGCCTGCGCCAGCTTCCGGAGGTGACCGAGGCCATCGCCCGCGCCCTCGACCGCGGCGCGCGAATCTACTGGGTCTGCCCGCACGTCGCCGAGAGCGAGGCGAGCGACATCGCCGCCGCCGAGACGCGCGCGGCGGAACTCCGCGAGCGTTTCGGCGCGCTCGTCGGCCTCGCCCACGGCCGGCTGGACACGGAGGCCCGCGAGGCCGCGCTGCGCGACTTCGCCTCCGGCCTCACGCGCATCCTCGTCGCGACCACGGTGATCGAGGTCGGCGTGGACGTGCCGGAGGCGACCGTGATGGTCATCGAGCACGCCGAGCGCTTCGGCCTCGCCCAGCTCCACCAGCTCCGCGGCCGCGTCGGGCGGGGCGCGGAGGCCAGCCATTGCCTGCTGCTCTATGACGAGGGCCTCGGCCACATCGCGCGCGAGCGCCTGCTGATCCTGCGCGATACCGACGACGGCTTCGCCATCGCCGACGCCGATTTCCGCCTGCGCGGCGCCGGCGAGGCACTGGGCACGCGCCAGTCCGGACAGCCGGGCTTCCGCATCGCCGACCCGGTCGAGCACGAAGGGCTGATCCGCATGGCGCACCAGGACGCGGAGCTGCTGCTGGAGAAGGACCCGCAACTCGCCTCGGAGCGCGGTCGGGCCGCGCGATTGCTGCTCGCGCTGTTCGGCAAGGAAGCGGCGATGGAGACGCTGCACGCGGGCTGACCTCGCCAAGCCGCGCGCCGCGCCTGGCATGTCCCGGGAGCAAAGCGAAGGCTTGGCGGCCGTTCCGGTCGCCGCGCCGGAACAGGGGTTTGCAAGGTCCTCGCGCCAATGTAATTCCGCCGCCCGACGGGGGAGCGACCCAGGGGGACAACGCCTTGCCCGCGCTGATCGAGATCGAGCGCCTCACCAAGCGCTTCGGCAGCTTCACCGCCGTGGACGACGTCTCCTTCGCCGTGGACCGCGGTGAGGTCGTCGGCTTCCTCGGCCCGAACGGCGCCGGGAAGTCCACCACCATGAAGATGCTCGCCGGCTTCGTCACGCCGAGCGCCGGCACCGCCCGCGTCTGCGGCCACGACGTGGTGGACGAGCCGGTCGCGGTGAAGCGCTGCCTCGGCTACCTGCCGGAGGGCGCGCCGACCTACCCCGAGATGACCGTCTCCGGCTTCCTTGGCTTCGTCGCGCGCGTGCGCGGCTATCGCGGCTCCGAGGCCGAGGACCGCGTCGCCCGCGCCATGCGCCTGACCTCGCTGGAAGGCGTGCGCCTGCAGCCCATCGAGACCCTTTCCAAAGGCTTCAAGCGCCGCGTCGGCCTCGCCCAGACCCTGCTGCACGACCCGCCGGCGCTGGTGATGGACGAGCCCACCGACGGCCTCGACCCCAACCAGAAGCATGAGGTGCGGGAGCTGATCCGCGCCATGGCGCCGGAGAAGGCGATCGTGATCTCCACCCACATCCTCGAGGAGGTGGGCGCCGTCTGCACCCGCGCGGTCATCATCGCCCGCGGCCGCGTCGTCGTGGACGCGACGCCGCGCGAGCTGGAGGCGCCCGGCAAGACGCTGGACGAGGTGTTCCGCGAGCTCACCCTCGGCAGCGCCCGCGAGCCGGCGCTTGCCGCGACGGAGGCTGCGTAGCATGGGCGCCACCCTCGCCGTCGCGCGGAGGGAACTGGCGGGCTACTTCGCCACCCCCGTCGCCTATGTCTTCATCGTCATCTTCCTCGTCCTCTCCGGAGCGCTGACCTTCACCCTCGGCGGCTTCTTCGCCCGCGGCCAGGCGGACCTGCAGCCCTTCTTTAACTTCGTCCCCTGGCTGTTCCTGTTCCTCGTCCCCGCGATCACCATGCGCCTCTGGGCCGAGGAGCGGCGGCTCGGCACGATCGAGCTGCTGCTGACCCTGCCGATCGCGCAGTGGCAGGCCGTGCTCGGCAAGTTCCTCGCTGCCTGGGCGTTCTGCGCCATCGCGCTCGCCCTCACCTTCCCGCTCTGGATCACGGTGAACCTGCTGGGCGACCCGGACAACGGCGTGATCCTCGCGGGCTATGCCGGCTGCCTGCTCGTCGCCGGCGCCTATCTCGCCGTCGGCGCGGCGCTCTCGGCGCTGACCAAGAACCAGGTGATTGCCTTCGTCCTCGCGGTCGCCGTCTGCTTCGTCTTCGCCGCCGCCGGCAGCCCGGTGGTGACGGAGTTCCTGTCCCAGCGCATCCCCGTGCTCGCCGAGGTCGCGCGCCAGCTCTCCGTGACCGAGCGCTTCGGCGGCTTCCAGCGCGGCGTGATCGCGCTGCGCGACATCGTGTTCTTCGCCAGCTTCATCGGCTTCTGGCTGTTCGCGAACGCGGTGGCCGTGGACCACCGCAAGGCGGACTGAACCCCCATGAGCGCCGCGACGACCACCGCCGACACCCGCCCCGCCCCGCGCCAGGCCACGCGCCGGGGCTGGTCCTCGACCTTCGCCCTGCTCGCCGCCGCCGTGCTCGCCGTCGGCGTCAACGTGGTGGTGGACCGGCTGCTGCCGCGCGCCCGGGTGGACCTCACCGAGCAGCGCCTCTACACGCTGAGCGAGGGCACGCGGCACGTCCTGGCGAACCTTCAGGACCCGGTGACGCTGCGGCTGTTCTACTCCCGCAAGCTCGGCGCGCAGCTTCCGCTCTACGGCGCCTATGCCGACCGCGTGCGCGAGATGCTGCGGGAATACGCCGCCGTCTCCGGCGGCAAGGTCCGGCTGGAATTCTACGACCCCGAACCGTTCAGCGAGACGGAGGACCGCGCCCTCGCCTACGGCCTCCAGGGCGTGCCGCTCGACCAGTCCGGAGAGCAGATCTATTTCGGCCTCGCCGGCACCAACCTGCTCGACGACGAGCGGACCATCCCCTTCTTCCAGCCGGACCGCGAGCGATTCCTCGAATACGACCTGACCCGGGTCGTGTACGAGCTGTCCAACCCGCGCCGCCCGGTGATCGGCGTGATGTCCTCCCTGCCGCTCAACGGCGACCCGCGGGCGATGATGATGCGCATGGGCGGCGGCGCCGGGCAGCCCTTCGTGGTGACGCAGCAGCTCCGTCAGTTCGCCACCGTGCGCGAGGTTCCGCTCGACACCCAGCGGATCGAGGACGAGGTGCAGGTCCTCATCGTCGCGCACCCGCAGAACCTGTCGGACGCCACGCTCTACGCGATCGACCAGTTCGTCATGCGCGGCGGCAAGCTGTTCGTGCTGACCGACCCGCACTCCGAAGGCCAGGCGAGCCGCGCCCCGCTGGGCCGTCCGCCCGCCTCCACCGCCTCCTCCCTCGACCGGCTGCTCAATGCCTGGGGCATCGAGGCGCCCTCCGACAAGGTGGTGCTCGACCTGCGCGGCGCCTGGCGCGTTCGTGCCAACCCGCAGGACCGGGTGCAGGCCGTGGACTACGTCGCCTGGTACAACCTCCAGGGCGACTCGCTGAACCGTTCCGACGTCGCCACCGGCGAGCTCAGCCAGGTCACCGTCGCCTCCGCCGGCGAGGTGCGCCGGCGCGAGGGCGGCCCGGAGATCGAGTTCACGCCGCTCCTCACCAGCAGCGACCGCAGCATGCTGGTGGACGTCGCGCGCGTGCGCGAGGACCCGAACCCGGCCCGGCTCCTCGCCGAGTTCCGCCCCGACGGGCAGCGCCACGTGATCGCGGCGCGGGTGCGCGGCCAGCTCAACTCGGCCTTCCCCGACGGCCCGCCGCCGCTGCCGGAGGGCCAGGAACGCCCGGCCGACTTCCCGGCACACCGCGCCCGCACCGAGGGCCCGGCCAACCTCGTCGTCGTCGGCGACGCCGACGTCCTGGAGGACCGCTTCTGGGTGCGAATCCAGGACTTCTTCGGCCAGCAGATCGTCACCCCCGCCTCCGAGAAC
>JADGHI010000115.1 GCA_019689515.1 Acetobacteraceae bacterium
GACATGGCGCGCCTTCTCCCGCGGCGGGGCAGGGGATGCAAGCGATGGCGGGCGGCGGCGGCAACGAAAGATGGCCGTGGAGGAGCGTGGCGATCACCGGGGCCTCCTCGGGGATCGGGCGGGCGCTCGCGGAGGCCTGCGCCGCGCCGGGCGTGGTCCTCCACCTCACCGGGCGCGACGCCGGGCGGCTCGCCGCCGTCGCCGCGGCCTGCCGGGCGCGCGGGGCGGAGGTGGCCGAGACGGCGCCGCTCGACGTGCGCGACGCCGAGGCCTGCGCGCGCTGGATCGCCGGTGCCGGGCGGATCGAGCTGCTCTTCGCCAATGCCGGCATCTCCGGCGGCACCGGCGGCGCCATTGAGCCGGCGGCGCAGGCCCGCGCGATCTTCGAGACCAACGTGACGGGCGTGCTGAACACCGCCCTCCCCGCGCTGGAGGCGATGGCGGCGCAGCCGCCGGGCCCGGATGGGGTGCGCGGGCGGATCGCGGTGATCGCCTCGCTCGCCGCCTTCGTCGCCGCGCCTGGCGCGCCGGCCTACTGCGCCTCCAAGGCGGCGGTGCAGGCCTGGGCGGAGGCGATGGACGGGGTGGAGCGCGCGCGCCGCGGCGTCCGCTTCCATGCCGTCTGCCCGGGCTACGTCCGGACGCCGATGACGGCGCACAACCAGTTCCCGATGCCCTTCCTGATGGACGCCGAGGAGGCGGCGCGGCGGACCCTGCGCGGCATCGCGCGCGGGCGCGTGCGGATCGCCTATCCCTGGCCGACCTATCTCGGCGCGCGGCTGATCGGCGCGCTGCCGCCGCGGCTGCGCGCGGCGGTGTTCGCGCGCCTGCCGGCCAAGGCGGCGGCCGAGGCGCCGCCTGGGGCATCGCCCGACGCGCCGCCGGGCTGAGTCCTAGGCCAGGGGGCGGTGCGCGGTCTCCGGCAGTCGGGCGATCGTGAGTCCGGAGACGATGGCCGCCACGATCACGTACCAGGTCGGCGAGACCGGATCGCCGGTATTGGCGATCAACCAAGTCGCGATGTAGGGCGCGAAGCCGCCGAAGATCGCGACCGCCAGCGCGTAGCTCGCGGTCATCCAGAGGCTGCGGCTGCGCGTCGGGAAGATCTCGGCGATCGCCGCAGGGCCCGGGCCGGAGAACAGCGCGATCCCTATGGACAGGATGACGTGCACGGCCACCACCGTGCCGAAGCCGGGGGCCCCCAGCATCCACTTGAACAGCGGCCAGGGCAGAACCACGAAGGCGGCGCAGGAGGCCAGCATCAGCGGCTTGCGCCCGATGCTGTCCGACATCCGGCCCGCGAGCGGGATCAGCGCGATGAGGACGACGAGGCCGATCGCGTTCGCCCAGAGCGCGGCGGCGCGGCCGAGCCCCAGCTGGGTCTGGGTGAAGCTCTGGAGGTAGGTGAGCACGATGTAGTAGCTGACCGTCCAGTGGACGGTAAACAGGAAGGCCCGGAGCGCGAGCGACCAGTTGCTCGTCCCTTCCTCGGCTTCCGGCTTCGCCTCCTGCTGCGCGGCGGCGCGGTAGGCCGGCGTCTCCTCCACGTTGCGGCGGAGGTACTGGCCGACGAATCCGAGCACGGCGCCGAACAGGAAGGGCACGCGCCAGCCCCAGGCTTCCATCGTCTCGGCCGGCACCACGGTGCTGAGGAACGCGCCGATCGCCGAGCCGAGCAGCAGCCCGCCGGCCACCGACATCTGCTGGAAGCTGCCGGTCCAGCCTCGCCGGCCCGGCGGCGCCCACTCCACCATGAAGGCGGTGCTGCCGCCCCACTCGCCGCCGGCGGAGAAGCCCTGCAGCAGGCGCGCGACGAGCAGCAGCAGCGGCGCGGCGATCCCGATCTGCGCATAGGTGGGCAGCAGGCCGATCATCGCCGTGCCGACCGCCATCAGCAGGATGGTCAGCACGAGCGCGGTGCGCCGCCCGTGCGTGTCCCCGATGCGCCCAATGACGATCCCGCCGAGCGGGCGGACGATGAAGCCGAGGCCAAAGACGAGGAAGGTGGCGAGCAGCTCGGCCGTCGGGTCGCCGGAGGGGAAGAACTTCCGCCCGATCGTGCCGGCGAAGTAGGCGTAGACGCTGAAGTCGTACCACTCGAGCACGTTGCCGACGGTCGCGGCGGTTACGGCGCGCCTGCTCTCGGTCGCTTGCTGGTCCATGACGCGGCGTCCTCCTCGTGCGAGGCCGCGCCGGCGAGCGAATCGGCGGCGACGCGCCTCCCGGATCCGGCGCAGCGTGGCATGAGCCAGGGCGGAAGGTCGAGCGGCGGGGGGCGGAGCGGGAACGGCCCGCGCGCAGCGGGCCAGCCGGCCGGCCCCTCACCGGGCCGTCAGTCGTGCGGCCTCGCGCCCGTGCCTGCGTCCTGGCGCTCGCGCCGCCGCCGCGCCGCGCGATGGGCGAGCTGGTTGAGCGCCTCCACCGCCGCCGCGAAGGCCATCGCGGTGTAGATGAAGCCCTTCGGCACGTGCACGTCGAAGGCCTCGGCCACCAGCACCATGCCGATCATCACCAGGAAGGCGAGCGCCAGCATCACCACCGTCGGGTTGCGCTCGATGAAGTCCGAAAGCTTGTCCATCGAGACCAGCATCGCGCCGACCGCGACGACGATCGCCACGGCGATGATCCAGAACTCCCGAGTCAGCGCCACGGCGGCGAGGATGGAGTCCACGGAGAACACCATGTCGAGTAGCAGGATCTGGACCACCGTCGGCCAGTAGCGTGCGACGTGGGTGTCACGCGCATGCGACTGTTCCTGCGCGAAGGGGTCCACCCGGTGGTGGATCTCGATCGTCGCCTTGCCGATCAGGAACAGCCCGCCGGCGAGCAGGATGAGGTCCTTGCCTGAGGCCTCCCACGGCCCGACCGTGAACAGCGTCCATTCCAGCGACAGCAGCCAAGAGGCGCCGGCGAGCATCGCGAAGCGCAGCAGGATCGCGAGCCCGAGCCCGATCCGCCGCGCGGAAACCCGCAGATGCGCCGGCAGGCGGTTGGTGAGGATCGCAATGAAGACGAGATTGTCGATCCCGAGCACCACCTCCATGCCGATCAGGGTCAGGAGGGCGACGATCGTCTCGGCGTCCATGCAGGGGGCGCTCTCCGGTCGGTTCGATACGGAGAGATGACGGCGGCCCCTCCCGCATCAAGGGGCCGTGCCGATCAGATCGCACGGAATCCGAAATCGGCCACCGTCTTCAGCCCGATGCGCAACAGGACGATCGTGTTCGACGGATAGAGGCCCTGGGTGGACGGGTCCTCGGCGTAGTTGCGCACGAACCGCCCCTCGAGCAGGAAGCACTCGTCCTCGTATGCGACCGAGGCGGCGTACAGCACCGGGCGGTTGATGTTGATGTCGTAGCGGGCGAAGGCGCCGACGCGCCAGTATTCGCCGAGCCGCGCGTTCACGCCGGCGGAGACCTCCTCCCGCGTGCTCGGCGGCTGCAGGCCGGGCGTGGGGACGCTGTAGAGATAGCCGGCCGAGAGGGAGACCGGGCCGAGGTTCAGCACGCCCGTGACGTCGGCCATGTTGAACCGCCCCGTGTCCTTGTCGAGCCGCGTCCGGCCGATCACCTCGAGCCACGGCACCGGCGAGACGCGCACCCGCCCGACCCAGTCGGAGGCGCGGTCCTGAAGCCCGCTGTCGGCGGGGAAATTGGAGTCCTGGATGAAGCGGAAGGACTTCCCGACCAGGCCCTCCACCAGCCCGCCGTTCGGGAAGTACCAGGCGCCGCGCAGCGCGGCGTCCACGCGCGTGCCGCCCTCCTGCCGGTCGCGGCCGTAGAAGCGGTTGAGCGCGAACAGGTTGGCATCGGTGAACTCGAAGTCGATGCTGTCCTCGTTCGGCAGCATCGCGTAGGAGCCGACATTCGGTCCGGTGACGAACTGCACGCGCGGCTCGATGAGCTGGCTGCCCCATGCGCCGGCCGAGCGGACCAGCGGCAGACGCCAGTCGAGCGCGACGCGCAGGTTCGCCCGCGCCTCGGTCCCGCTGCCGCCGCCGACGGCGAAATTCGGCGCGAGGTTCAGGTCGTCCCAGGACCAGGCGATGGTGTCGATCTGGCTGCGGAAGGTCCAGACCGAACCGAAGGAGTCGGTGCGCGGCAGCTCGTAGTAGGCGCGCGCGGCGAGGCGGCGGGTGCTCGTGCCCTGATCGCGGGTGATGACGAAATTCCAGGTGTCGAGGGTGAGATAGCCGCCGAGCGCGTCGCGGCCCGGCGACCACTCCGCATAGGTGTTCGGCAGCACATTGGGAATCACGCCGGTCTCGTCGGTCGGGCGCAGGCCCTGGTAGGCGCGCAGGTCCATCCGCGCGTAGCCCTCGGTGCCCCAGAATCCCTCCGTGAAGGCGAGCGAGGGGAGGTAGCGCCGCACCCCGAAGCGGTAGGTGCGGAGGTAGAGCTCGCTGGAGGCGCGGTTGAAGTCGAAGCCGGCGCGCCAGTTCTCGTCGATCGAGAACCGCCCGCGCGAGAAGATGTGGTAGCCGAAGCCGCGCTCGTCATGCGCGTCGCCGCGGGCCAGGTAGCCGAGGGAGCCGCGCGCCTCGATCTCGCCGAAATTGAACCGGCGCCGGTATTCGAGGCCGAGATTGGGCACCTGCCGGGTCGCGATCACCGGCGTGACCGTCAGGTCCTGGCTCTCGTCAATGGCCCAGTAGTAGGGAAGCTCGACGAAGGGGCCGAGGAAGCGGGTCACGCCGACATAGGGCGTGAGGAAGCCGGACTGGCGCGGGGTCGTGCCGTCGGGATGCGCGAAGTAGGGCGTGTAGAACACCGGCACGCCGGCCAGCACCAGGCTCGCGTCGCGGTAGCGGACCTGATGCGCCTGCTGGTCGAGGGTGGCGATGCGCGAGCGGAGCTGCCAGATCGGCGGGGCGAGCGGGTCGCTCGCGCAGGGCTCGCAGGCCGAATAGACGACGCGGGCGAGGTCGAAGAAGGTGCCGCCCGTGCGCCGCGCCCCGGTCGCCGCGACGCGGCCGCCGGCGGCGAGCAGCCCGCGCAGCCCCTCCAGCACGCCGTCGCGGAACTCGTTGGAGAGCTCGACGCGGTCGGCGAACAGCACCTGCCCGTCGGGCTCCAGGAGCTGCACGTTGCCGCTTGCCGTGGCGACGCCGGTGTTGCGGTTGTAGGTGAACTCGTCGGCGCGCAGAATGCGCTCGCCCTGCCAGGCCTCGACCCGGCCGCGGGCGGTGACGATGCCGCGTTCCTGGTCGTACTCGACCTCGTCGGCGGTGAAGGTGACGGGCGCGCTGCGGTCGATGCCCCGCTGCCCCCCGAGGGCCCCGAGCCCTCCGGCGGGTGCCGGCGGCGGCGCTCCCCTTGGGGCGGCCGACGGAGCGGCGGCACCCTGCCCGGTGGGGGACGCGGGCGCGGCCGGCGGCAGCACGGGATTGGGCAGTGCCTCGCTCCCCTCAGGGGCCGCTTGGCCGAGGACGGCCTGCGCCGCCGCGGGCTGCGGCCCGGCCGGGCCGGGGCCGGGCCCGGCCCGCCCCCGCCCCGCGGCCGCGGCGGCCGTTGCGACCGCGTGTGCTCCTCTCATGCGTCCTCCACGCCCCTGACCGTCCTCCGGACCGTTCCGGCCCGCTCGCTCCCCTTCTAGCCGTCTTCGAGGTGCAGCAGCAGCCCGAGCGCGAGGAGCAGCCCGGCGGCGGCGGGTGCCCAGGCGGCGAACACCACGGGCAGGGTGCCGGCCTCGCCCAGCTCCGCGGTGATCCGGTCCAGCACGAAGAGCGCGAAACCCGCCGTGACGCCGCCGGCGATCATGCGGGCCACCCCGCCGCGCCGTGCCGGGCGCATCGAGAAGCCGGCGGCGACCAGGGCCATCACCGCGCAGAGCAGCGGCAGGGCGAGCAGGCCGTGGAAGTGCAGCCGGTGGCGGATGGCCGAGAATCCGGCCTGCTCGAGGATCTCGATGAAGGCCGGCAGGCTCCAGAAGCCGAGCGTGTCGGGCGAGGCGAAGCTGTCCTCGATGCGCGAAGGGGTGAGTTCGGTCGGCAGTTCGAGGCGGCGCGGCGGGGCGGGGACGCGGTCGGGCCCGAACACGACCGCCTGATCCAGCACCCAGCGCCCGGGCTCGAGCCGGGCCGCCGGCGCCTCGATTCGCGCAAGCGGCCTGTCCTCGGCGGAGAGCCGCCAGACCGAGACCTCGGACAGCCGGAACTGCGCCGTGTCCGGGGGCGTTCCCGCCGCCGCCAGCGCTGCCGCGCCGCCGCCGCCGCGGGCGGATCCGGCGACCACCGGCCGGCCGGAGAGGATCGCCACGCCGCGCGGGTCCAGCTCGCGATCCGCCTGCCGCAGCCAGAGCCGTCCGCCGGCCAGCGCGGTCATCCCCCCGGTGTTGCGCAGATAGGCCTGATCCAGTCGCTCCGCCCGGGCGAACAGCATCGAGGAGAGCGGCGAGATTGCCACGGTCCCGGTCACGCCGAGCAGCAGGGCCACCGCGACCGGCCCGGCAAGGAAGCCCCACGCCGAGACGCCGGCGGCGCGCGCCACGATCAGCTCCGAGCTGCGCGTCAGCCGCCAGAACGCGACGATGCCGCCGAGCAGCACCGCGAAAGGCAGGATCTGGAGCATCACGAAGGGCAGCCTGAGCCCGGCGATCTCGGCCACCATGCCGAAGGTGACGTCGGGGCGCGTCGAGGCGCGGCGCTGCAGCTCGATCAGGTCGAACAGCGCCACGAGCAGGGTCAGCGCGACGAGCAGGGCGAGCACCATGGACGCGAAGCGCCGCGCCACATAGGCCGAGAGCGTGAGCGGAAAGGTCACGGCGAGGCGTGCGCCGCCGTCGATCGGTCCTCGTCCCCCCCGCGGCCGCCCCCCCGCGCGGGGGGGGGCGGGGGGGGGGGCGGGTGCGGCGGCGGCGGCGCTGACGCGCGGCGGCGCGCGGCGCGGCAGGCCCGGCGCGCCGGCCAGCCACCAGGCGGCGATCAGGCCGGGGGCGACGGCATGCACCCAGACCAGCGGGATCGCCGCCGAATCGCGCGCGGCGAGGTTGTTCACCATGAGCCCGATCGCCAGCAGCGCGACCATGGCGCCGATGCCGACGGTCATCCTGAGCCCACCGCCATGCCGGCGGAACTGGCCCGTCAGCGCCGAGGCCATTGCGATCAGGGCGAAGGAGAGGGCAGTGACCGGGCTCGCGAGCCGCTGATGCGCCTCGGCGCGGAAGCGCGTGATGAGGCGCGGCGGCAGCCCCTCGGCGGGGTCGGGGTGGAGCAGCTCCGAAAGGCTCCGCTCGCGCGAGTCGCGGGTGCGGGTCTCCTCCGAGCGGGTGGCGCGGGCGAGGTCAACGCTGTTCTGGCTGAAGCTGAGCACGGCCAGCCGCGGCGGGCTGCCGGGCGGGCCGGACCGCTCGATCTGCTGGCGCACCCCGTCCAGGAGGGAGACGCGCGGGCCCTGCGGCGTGTTCACGATGCGGCCCTCGCGGGCGAGGATGGTGACCGGCGCGCCGCGCTCGCGCGAATCGTGCACCAGGATGCCGCGCAGGGCGCCGTCGGGCCCGCGCTCGCGCACATAGACGGTGAGGTCGTCGCCGACGGAGCTGAACACGCCCTCCTGCAGCAGCACCGCGGCCACCTCGTTGCGGATCTCGAACTGCCACTTGCGGAAGGCGGCCTGGCTGATCGGCATCAGGTGGAGGTTGAGCCAGAGCACAATCCCCGCCGAGAGGAGCGCGAGGACCATCGCCGGCCGCGCCAGGCGCCATTGCGAGAGCCCGGCGGCGCGCAGCACCACCAGCTCGCGGTCGAGGCCGAGCCGGACATAGACGAAGAGCACCACGACGAAGGTGGTGATCGGCAGGATGACGGCGATGAAATTGGGCAGCAGCAGGCCGGTCAGACCGATGAAGACCCCGAGCGAGAGGCCGCGCTCCAGCACCAGCTCGATGAAGCGGAGCGACTGGACCAGCCACACCAGCGCCGCCAGGCCGAAGGTGACGGCGAGGAGGGCGAGCGCGAGCTGGCGGAAGATGTAACGATCTATGCGGGTCATGGCGCGGGGGAGCGCACCCTACCAGCGGGGGGAGGGCGGCGGCAAAGGGCCGGCGCCTTCGGTGCGCGGGCGAACCCAGGGGGCGAGCCGCGGCCGCATTCGCCCCCCGCGCCGCGCCCGCTCAGGGCAGCACCTTGCCCGGGTTCATCAGGCCGCGCGGGTCCACCGCCGCCTTGATGCGGCGCATCAGGTCCAGCTCCGCCCCGCCGCGCCAGTCCTCCATCATGTCGGTCTTGAGCCGGCCGATGCCGTGCTCGGCGGAGAAGCTGCCGTCGAGGTCGCGCACCACGGCGTTCACGGCGTCCATGATGTCGTCGCTGCGGGCGAGGAAGGCCGCGGGGTCCATCCCCTCGGGCTGCATCAGGTTCATGTGGATGTTGCCGTCGCCCATGTGGCCGAAGGGGACCGGGCGGCTGCCGGGGATCAGTGCGGCGAGCGCGGCGGAGCAGCGGCGGATCAGCTCCGGCACCTTGCTGACGGGAACGGAGACGTCGTTCTTCACCGAGGCGCCCTCGCGCTTCTGCGCCTCCGGGTGCTCCTCGCGGATGCGCCAGAGGGCGGCGCGCTGCGCCTCGCTCTCGGCGATCGCGGCGTCCAGCACCTCGCCGGCCTCGAGCGCCGCCTCCAGCACGGCCTCCATCAGCCGCCGCAGGCCGGCATCGGGGCGCGAGGAGGCGAGGTCCACGAGCGCGTAGTGGTCGGCGCGGGTCGCGAGGGGGTGCGTGACGCCCTCGATGTGCTTCACGGCGAGGTCCACGCCGGTGCCGGACATGTACTCGAAGGCGCGCACGGCGGATTCGTCGCGATCGCGGAAGCGGCGGAACAGGGCGAGGGCGGCGTCCTCGTCGCGCACGGCGCAGAACGCCACCTCCGTCTCGCGCGGGCGGGGGAAGAGGCGCAGCACGGCGGCGGTGATGATGCCGAGCGTGCCCTCGCCGCCGACGAGGAGGTGGCGCAGCGCATAGCCCGTGTTGTCCTTGCGCAGCCGGCGCAGCCCGTTCCAGATCTGGCCGTCCGGCAGCACGGCCTCGATGCCCAGCATCAGCTCGCGCGCATTGCCGTAGCGCACGGTGGTGTTGCCGCCGGCATTGGTGGAGAGCACGCCGCCGATCATCGCGGTGCCCTCGCCGCCGAAGCTCAGCGGGAAGAGGCAGCCAGCCGCGGCGGCGGCGTCCTGCGCGGCCTTGACCACCACGCCGGCCTCGGCGGTCATGGTCATGTCCACCGGGTCGATGTCGCGGATGCGATTCATCCGGGCGAGGGAGATCACGACCTGGCGACCCGATTCGTCGGGGGTGGCGCCGCCGACCATGGAGGTGTTGCCGCCCTGTGGCACCATCGCCACGCCGGCCTCCGCGCAGAGCCGGACCGCCTGGGCCAGCTCCTCCGTGCTTGCCGGGCGCAGCACGCAGGGCGTCGCGCCGCGGTAGAGGCCGCGCCAGTCGGCGAGGTGGGGGGCGAGGTCGGCGGGCTCGGTCAGTACGCCGCGCGGGCCGAGGGCGGCGCGCAGCGCATCGAGCAGGCCGGCGGGCACGGGCGG
>JADGHI010000116.1 GCA_019689515.1 Acetobacteraceae bacterium
TGAGCTACGGCTCGCCGGGGATCGGGCAGAGCCCGCATCTGACCGGGGTGTGGTTCAACCAGCTCACCGGCACCGAGGCGATCCACGTGCCCTTCCGCGGCGCCGGCCCTGCCGCGATCGAGCTGGTCGCCGGCAACATCCAGTACATGTGGGACAACCTGACGAGCGGGATCCAGCAGATCCGCGCCGGGCGCGTGCGCGCGCTCGCGGTGTCGAGCGCCGAGCGCAACGCCCAGCTCCCGGACGTGCCGGCGGCGCGCGAGACAATGCCGGAGCTGGCGAACTTCGAGGTCAACACCTGGTTCGGCATGTTCCTCCCCGCCGGCACGCCGCGCCCGATCGTGGACGCGCTGAACGCGGCGATGCGCGAGCACGACCGCAGCGAGGCGATGAAGCAGCGGCTGGCCGAGATGGGCGGCGTCTCGCTCTGGGGCACGCCGGAGCAGTTCGCCGCCTTCGTGCGCAACGAGATCGAGAAGTGGCGCGCGGTGATCCGCCGCGAGGGGCTGCAGATCGACCTGAGCTGAGGCGCGCTGGCGGCCAGCCGGCGGGCAGCTTCGGGCGGATTCGCGACCTGTGCAGCGAGCTGGCGGGCGGGCGCGGCGCGGCACTCGATAGGCCGGGCGGGGCCACCCGCTGGCGCCCTCCGCCGGTCGAAAGGCCTTGGCTCGGCTGCCCCGTGCGCGGCATCCTCTCCCCAACGACAAAAAGGGGAGGACCGTCATGCTGCATCGCCGCCGCATTCGGCGCCGCGTCGCTCTCACCCTTCCGCTGGCCGCCGCAGCCTTGCCGGGCCCGGCGGGCGCGGAGGACTGGCGGCCCCCTGGCCACCAGCAGGTGCGCATCATCGTGCCCGCCGCGGCGGGCGGCACGACGGACATCATGGCACGGCTGATCGCGCAGCGCCTGCAGGCGCGCTGGGGCACGCCCGTCGTCGCCGAGAACCGGTCCGGCGGCGGCGGCACGATCGGCACGCTGGAGATGGTGCGCGCGCGGCCGGACGGCACGACGCTGATGTCGGGCAATATCGGGCCGCAGAGCATTGCCTACTCGCTGTTCCGCAACCTGCCCTACAAGCCGGAGGACATCACCTGCATCGCCGGCACCATCGCCGGACCGAACGTGCTGGTGGCGAGCCCCTCCATCCAGGCGCGCACCGTCCCGGAGCTGGTGGCGCTGATGAAGGCGAACCCGGGCAAGATCAGCTACGGCTCGACGGGCGTGGGGCAGAGTCCGCACCTCTCCGGCGTCTGGTTCACGCAGCTCTCGGGGACGCAGGCGATCCACGTGCCCTATCGCGGGTCCGCCCCGGCCCAGACCGGGCTTCTCGCCGGCGACGTCGCGCTGCTGTTCGACAACCTGACCGGGGTGATCGGGCTGATCCGCGACGGCCAGGTGCGGGCGCTGGCGGTGACGAGCCGGGAGCGCAGCCCGCAGCTCCCCGAGGTGCCGGCGCTGCGCGAGACCATGCCGGAATTCGCCTCCTACGAGGTGGACACCTGGTTCGGCCTGTTCGGCCCCGCCGGGCTGCCGGCGGAGGCGGTGCGGACGCTCAACGCGGAGGTCAACGCCTGGCTCGACCTGCCGGAGACGAAGCAGCGCTTCCTCGAGCTCGGCGGCGTGCCGCTGCGCAAGACGCCGGAGGAGTTCCTCGCCTTCGTGCGCGCCGAGATCGAGAAATGGGGCACGGTGATCCGGCGCGAGGGGCTGCAGCTCGACGTGAACTGACGGACGACGGCCGGGAACGGCCGAGGCTCGCGGCCGCGACGAGCGGACGGGCGGGCGGGCCGCTCTACCCTCGGGAGGACCGGACGCGAGCGGCGCCTGGCCCCTTGCCTGCCTGCGATCATGCCGACAAGGAGGCAGGTTGTTCTAAGGCGGCCGTGCACGCCCTGGGTGTCTCCACCCAGGGCCGATCGTGGCCTAGCGCGATCCCGCGTACCGGGCCATGCTGTGCGGATCGAAGAGACTACCGAACCGCCGCCGCCATGCCATGTCGCTAAATGCCGCACGCCTTCGTGCGGAACGAATGACGTGCGCTGCCACTGCCGCCACGCCGGGAACCGGACGAGGCGCACCAGCGAGGCGCAGGATTAAGGGCCGCGACGACACGCGCCGCGGCCGCCGCACGCCCCACACCCTCGCCGCGAGGCCCCGCTGATGCCGCTCTGGCTTGCGGCAACGCTCACAGCCGCGCTGTTCCAGACCTGGCGCACCGCGCTCCAGCAGCGGCTGCGCGGCCAGCTCTCGGTCAACGCCGCCGGGGTGGTGCGCTACCTCTACGGCGTGCCGGTGGGGGTCGCGATCTTCCTCCTCTACCTCGCGCTGTTCGAGGCCGTGCCACGGCCGATGGGCGCCGGGTTCCTCCTCTGGTGTGCCGGCGCCGGCATCCTCCAGATCCTCGGCACCAACCTGCTGATCATGGCTTTCGGGCCGCGCGGCTTCGCCGTCGGCACCGCCTATGCCAAGACCGAGGCGGTGCAGGGCGCGGTGATCGCGCTGATCCTGCTCGGCGAGCAGATCTCCGCCCTCGCCTGGGCCGGCATCGGGGTGTGCGTGTTCGGCACGCTCTACCTCTCGCTGGCCGGGCGGACGCACGGGCTTGGCGAGATCCTGCGCGCCACCGTGCAGCCGGCGGCGCTGTTCGGCCTCGGCTCCGGGTTCTGCTTCGCCTTCACCGCGGTTTGCGTCAAGGGCGCGAACCACGCCCTCGGCGGGCCGGACCTGGTGCTGAACGCGCTGCAGTCGCTCGTCGTGACCAACGTGATGCAGACGCTGATGCAGGGCGGCTACCTGCTCTGGCGGGAGCCGGACCAGCTCCGCGCCGTCTTTGCCACCTGGCGCACCAGTGCGCAGGCGGGCGCGCTCTCCGCCCTCGGCTCGGCCTGCTGGTTCACCGGATTCGCGCTGGCGCCGGTGGCGATGGTGCGCGCGGTGGGCCAGGTGGAGATCCTGTTCACCCTGGCCTTCAGCCGCTGGTATCTGCGCGAGACGCCGACGCGCTCCGACATCATCGGGGCGCTGACGGTGGTCGCCGGCGTCGTGCTGGTGCTGATCGGGCGCTGAGCGCGGCGTCGGGCCGGCCAGCGGACGGGCCACCGCCCTGCCCGGCCGAGGCGCCCTCAGCTCCGCTCGGGCGGGAACAGGGCGGCGATCGCCGCCGGGTCCACCTCCTCGACGCTGGGAGGCGTCCAGCGCGGCGCGCCGTCCTTGTCCACCAGCACGCTGCGCACGCCCTCGGCGAAGTCCGGGTGCTGCGTGATGGTGCGGGTCAGCGCCAGCTCCAGCTCCAGGCACTGCTCCAGCGTCAGCCCGGCGCCGCGGCGCAGCAGCTCGTGCGCGACGAACATCGCGGTCGGGGACATGCGGCGGAGCGTGGCGAGCTGCTCGCGCGCCCATTCCGTGCCTTCGCGCTCCAGGGCGGCGAAGATCGCGGGCACGGAGCCCGCGCCGAAGCAGCGGTCGATCGCCTCGCGGTGCGGGGCGAAGGAGGGCGGCGGCGCCGGCTCGGCGAAGCGCGCGACCGTGCGCTCGGCCTCGCCCTCGGCGACCAGCGCCGCGCGCAGGGCGGGCAGCTTCTCGCGCGGCACGTAGTGGGTGGCGAGGCCGGCATGCACCGCCTCGCCGCCCTTCAGCCGGGCGCCGGTCAGTGCCAGCCACAGGCCGATCTTCCCGGGCAGCCGCGGCAGGACGTAGGAGGTGCCGACGTCGGGGAACAGGCAGATCGCCGTCTCCGGCATGGCAAGCAGCGCATGCTCGGTCACGACGCGGTGGCTGCCATGGACCGAGACCCCGATGCCGCCGCCCATGCAGATGCCGTCGATCAGCGACACCCAGGGCTTGCCGAAGCGCGCGATAGCGCCGTTCACGCCGTATTCGGTGGCGAAGAAGGCCTCGACCCCCGCCTTGTCGCCCGCGAGCGCCAGCTCGCGGATGCGGCGCACGTCGCCGCCGGCGCAGAAGGCGCGCCCGCCAGCGCCCTCCAGGATGACGAGGCGCACCGCCGGGTCGTCGCGCCAGGCGGCGATCACCTCGGCGAAGGCCTGGACCATGCCGAGGTCGAGCGCATTCAGCGCCCGCGGCCGGTTCATCAGGATGGTGCCCGCCGCACCCTCGCGGCGGGCGATCACGCTCGGTTCGGTCGTGGCGTTGTCGGACACGCGCGCGCTCTCCCCTCGGGCCGAGTCTTCGAGGGAAGGCGGTTAGCCGCTCACCTTCGGGAGAGCAACCCGATCACCATCGCCGTCAGCGCCGCGCCGATCAGCCCCTTCTTCGCCGACTGGCTGCGGAGCAGGGGCGCCAACATGACCATCTGCGCGCCGGTCTCGGTTACCTGCTGCATGGCTGCCTGACGCACGCGCATCGCCTCGACCTCGATCGGGTCGTAGGGCCGGCGGCGGGCAAGGAAGCCGAACAGCGCGAGCAGCACCAGGTCGCCCGCGGCCACGATCACCGCCGCCCAGGCCGGGCCGCGCTCCGGCGTGCTGAGCGCGGCCCAGGCCGCGAGGTGCAGCATGGCGAGCAGCATCAATCCGAACAGCGCCGCCACGGCACCGAGGCCCGCCTGAATGGCATAGCCCCGGCCCATGCGCCGCAGATGCAGCCCCTCCGCCTCCGCGGCGAGCCTGAGCAGGCGGACGAGCCGCATGGTTCACCCCCTCCTTCCCGAGGCAGAACGGTTTCGCTTCGCGCGCGGGTGGTTCCCCGGCCGGCCGCGGGCGTTCGTTCAGCGCCGGTCCGAGGAGGAATAGACGTAGGTGGTGCTGCCGGTGAGCCGTCCGATCAGGAAGCCGGCGAGCGCGGCAATGCCTACTGCAAGCAGCGGCCGTTCCCGCACCGTGGAGGAGAGCGCGTCGGCCTGGTGCTCGATCGTGTCGCGCGCGCGGGACGCGTAGTCCTGCACCGTCTCGGCGGCACCGGCGAGGGCCGGGGTGACGCGCTCCTGCATCAGCTTCTCGACCTGGGCGCGCAGCCGGGCCAGCTCCTCGCGCGCGTCCTCGGACATGCGATTCGCGGCGGCCGCGGCTTCGCCCTTCATCTCGCGCATATCCTCGCGCATTCCGGCGGCGGCGTTGGAGGATCCGACGTTCTGGGACACGGCGCGCACTCCTTCCCTTCGGGCAACGTTGCCCAGTCAACGCAGTCCTCCCGGCCCTGGTTCCCCTCCCCCCTCCGCCGGCACCGCGGCTTGACGCGCCGGCACGCCGGAGGGGAGCTTGCGCGTCGCGTGAAGAACTGGAGACAAGCGGGGAATGGCCGGTACGAGGCCTGCATCGGTGAAGGCGGCGGGGACTACGGACGCATCGGCGGGGCCGCTGGTGCGGTTCGAAGGCGTGCGCAAGGAATGCGCGCCGCCCCCCGCCCCTCCGGCGGTGCGGGACCTCGACCTGGCGGTGGAACGGGGGGAGTTCCTGACCCTGCTCGGCCCCTCGGGCTCGGGCAAGACCACGATCCTGATGATGCTCGCCGGCTTCGAGCGGCCGACCGCCGGGCGCATCCTGCTCGATGGCCGCGACATCGCCGGCCTGCCTCCGCACCGGCGCTGCATCGGCGTGGTGTTCCAGAGCCACGCGCTATTCCCGCACATGAGCGTGGCGGAGAACATCGCCTTCCCGCTGGAGATGCGCGGGGTGCGCAAGACGGAGCGCACCGCGCGCGTCCGGCGCGCCCTCTCCCTGGTGCGGCTGGAAGGCTATGAGGAGCGCCGGCCCAGCCAGCTCTCGGGAGGCCAGCAGCAGCGGGTGGCGCTGGCCCGGGCGCTGGTGTTCGAGCCGCCGATCGTGCTGCTCGACGAGCCGCTCGCCGCGCTCGACAAGAGCCTGCGGGAGGAGATGCAGCTCGAATTGCGCGCGCTGCAGCGGCGGCTCCGGGTGACGATGCTCTACGTCACGCACGACCAGCAGGAGGCGATGACCCTCTCCGACCGCATCGCCGTGTTCGAGGGCGGGCGGATCCGGCAGCTCGCCACCCCGCGCACGCTCTACGAGGAGCCGGAAAACGCCTTCGTCGCGGGCTTCGTGGGCGAGAACAACCTGCTGCCCGGCACGGTCATCGGCCCCGGCGAGGAGGAGGACGAGTGCCGCGTCCGCCTCGATGTCGGGCTGGAGGTGGAGGCGCGGGTCGCAGACGCCGGGGGGCCAGGGAGCCGCTGCGTCGTTGCGGTGCGGCCGGAGCGGGTGGCGATCGCCGCCGTCCCGGCGCGCGAGTTCGGGGAAGAGGGCGGCGCCCTGGCAGCGATGGTGATGGAGAGCATCTTCCTCGGCGACCATGTCCGCCTGAAGGTTTCGCTCGGCGACCGAGGAGAGATCGTCGCCAAGCGCCCAGCGATGGGCCCGCCACCGCCGCCGCCGGGCACGCATGTCTCCGTCGCCTGGCATGCCGCGAACGCGCGCGCCTTCCGGATGGAGGAGCCTCTGGGTTAGAATGGCTGGTGCAGGAGAGGCGAAGCGGAACGGATGCTGGGACGGCGCAGGCTCGCTCTGGGCGGAGGGGCGGCCGCGGCGGTGTTCGCTGCCGGATCGTCGGGCGACGCCGGCGGCCGGCGTGCGGCGGCGCAGACGCGCGACCTGACCATTGTCTCCTGGGGTGGCGCCTACCAGGACGCGCAGCGCGAGGTCTATTTCCGCCCCTTCGCGCAACGGACCAGGACCCGCCTGCTGGAAGAGACCTGGGACGGCGGCATCGAGGTGCTGCGCCAGCGCGTCGCCTCCGGCACCAACGCCTGGGACCTGGTGCAGGTGGAGGGCGACGAGCTCCTGCTCGGCACGGCCGAGGGCCTGTTCGAGCCGCTGGACTGGGACGCGATCGGCGGACGCGACAATTACATCCCCGAGGCCGTGAGCCCCTGCGGCGTGGGTGCCATCCTCCGCAGCTTCGTGCTTGCCTGGAACCGGGCGCGGCTGCCCGATGAGGCCGCGCCGCGCGGCTGGGCCGACCTGTTCGACATCCGTCGAATCCCCGGCAAGCGCGCGTTCCGCCAGGGGCCGAAGACGACGCTCGAGATCGCGCTGCTCGCCGATGGCGTCGCGCCGGGCGACGTCTATCGCCTTCTCGGCACGCGCGCCGGGGTGGACCGCGCCTTCAGGCGCCTGGATTCGATCCGTTCGGAGCTGGTCTTCTGGGAGCGGGGCTCGCAGCCGCCGCTCTGGCTGGCGAATGGCGAGGTGGTGCTGAGCGTCGCCTACAACGGCCGGATCTGGGCGGCGAACGCCGATGCCGGGCACAACCTTGGCCTGCTCTGGACACACCACCTGATGGCGCTGGATTCGTGGGTGGTGATGAAGGGCAGCCCGAACCTCTCGCGTGCGCAGGAATTCCTACGCTTCGCCGGGCGGCCGGAGGTGCAGGTCGACCTGCCGCCGCACATCCCCTACGGCATGACCGCGCGCGGGGTGAACGAGCGCCTGCCGCCTCATGTCGTGCTGCGGATGCCGACTGGGCATCTCGATCAGGGCGTGCGGATCAGCGATCGGTTCTGGGCCGCGCATCGCGATGCGCTGACGCGGCGCTTCGAACACTGGCTCGGGGCCTGACCGCGCCGCCCCGCGGCTGGCATAGAAGGCGTCCGGCGCGGCCCGGATCACCCGCCGCCTCCGTCCCTCCAAGCCTTCCGGCGCTCTGCTTTGCCGCCGCCGCGCCGATGGACCGAATTAGCCGACGGAGGGCGGCCGCGCTTGGACACGCACAGGCGCAAGCGCAGCATTGCAGCGAAGCGCCGGTGTCAGGGCATATGGCTAGCCGAATAGCTGCTAACCTCGCGTGCGACGCCTGCCTCGCTCCGCAAGCTGCGCCTAGCCGCCACGCTCCCGCACGCCCTCACGCAAACAGCGCCAAAAGTGGCGTCGTGACGCCCGGGCCCGCCGCCGTCGCTTCGCTCGCGCGTGCCAGGAGATAGCGCTCGGCCAAACGTGCCGCCGTCCGTGGATCGGCCAGAGTGTCGATCTTAAGGCGTGACGTGATCGCCCGCGCTTGCGTGTCCAGCGGCTGGATCGCGATTTCCAAAGGCAGGCCGAGCGCGCCGGTCACCACGCGACGGAGCACCGGATCGCCCAGGATCTGATAGACGTTGGTGACCGAGGCAGCATGCTGGCGGAAATGCAGTGCGTCCGATATGCCGGCATGGGACGCCTCCAGCTCATCATACCAGCGCTGGCGCCGGAGCCCCTCCTCCAGCTTTGCCTGCACCGCTGGATCGCGTAGCGCATCCATCCCGCGCCGATACAGATCGAGCGTGACCGCCGCCTCACGCCACCGCTTGTCGGAGAGCCGCGCCAGCAGCCCCTTTGGATCCGCCGGATCGGAAAGAAGCGCCCGCACCGCGAGGCCGACCTGACCCACTGCGTCGGGCATCCCCATGGCCGGCAGCAGCACATCGAGCACGCGTGGGTCGCGCAAGGCGCGCTCGGGATCGGATGTCGCGGCGACCGCGGCGCGGAAGCGCTCCATGGCCCGCTGGAGCCCACGGTCCTGCGCGAGACGCGCCATCGCCTTCGACTCCGCCTCCGGCGCGGAGGCACGCCTCAGCGCAGCAATCGCGGCCGCGCCATCGGCGAGACCGACGCCACCGCCCGCACCGCCGATCCCGTAGAGAGCGGCAAGAATCGGATCAACCACGGGCTTCGAGCCCCGCAGTGATCTGCTCGTTCACCTCGATGAGGAAGCGGAGGTCGGGGTTCGGCGAGGCCATCTCGCGCTGCACCGCGCGTGCGAGCGAGACCAAGTTGGCGCGCAGCGACGCCGCGAGGAGGTTGGCTGGATGCAGCGCCGCCGATTCGACCGCGAGCCACAGACGACGGTTATCCGCCAGTGCCCTTGCGCATGCCGGACCGGGCGCGCCCTTCGCCTCCCCTTCCGCCTCCGCGGCCGCCCGCAGCGCACCTGTGACGCGACGGAACACGTCCGCTTCCCGCTCGCGGGGATCGAGCGCCGCGTGAGCGGCGCCATAGGCACGGCGCGCCGCGAGGTGCACCGCGGTGGTCATGCCGGGACCTCCTCCTCCTGATCGACGATCCCTCCCGCCTTCCCATGGCCGGCTCCGCCGAGCACTGCCTCCTCGTGGCGGATCACGCGCCGAACCAGCCTCAGGGCGACGTAGCATTCATCCGCCTCGGCCGCGGCCAGCGCGCGGTCCAGAAGCGCCCTCGCGAGCGACGAGGTGGTCGCGGCCTGGAACTCGCTGATCAGCCGTTGCGCCACGACGAGCGCACGCTCGCGCTCCTCGTCGGTGCCGATGTAAGCGGTCTGCAATGCAAAATAGATGCGCCGCGCCGGTGTGGTCGCCTCCTCCGGGGCCATGATCTGCTTGCCGAACAGGAACCGTGCCTTTGCCGTCAGCTCGATGCGGCAGCGGTTGCGGAAACGGATCGGCGCGCCGTTCACGACCATCACGTCGCCCTGGCGCAGCTCAAGGACCAGCGTGGACATCGTCTTGTGCGCGCTCCTCGCGGACGAACGGCGCTACGACCAAGGAGCGGCGGGGGGGGGGGGGGGGGGGGGGGGGGCCCCCCCCCCCCCCCCCCCCCC
>JADGHI010000117.1 GCA_019689515.1 Acetobacteraceae bacterium
GCTGATCGGCGGGCCGATGAGCGAGTTCCTCGGCCAGCCGATCGTGGTCGAGAACCGCGCCGGTGCGGCCGGGGCGATCGGTGCCGGGTACGTGGCGGAGCAGCCGGCCGACGGGCACACGCTGCTGGTCGATTCGCTCGGCCATGTCGTGAACCCGCACCTGCTGCGCGGGCTCCGCTTCGACTACGCCACCGCCTTCGCGCCGGTCAGCCTGGTGACGGTGCTGCGGCAGATCCTCGTGGTGCCGCCCTCCGTGCCGGCGAACAGCGTGGCAGAGTTCGTCGCCTGGGCGAAGGCGCGGCCGGGCCAGCTCTCCTGGGGCTCCTCGGGGAACGCGACGGGCGCGCACCTCGCCGGCGTGCTGTTCACCCGCGCGGCGGGGCTCGACATGACGCACGTGCCCTATCGCGGCGGCTCGGCGGTGCTGCCGGACCTGCTCGCGGGCAATGTCGTGTTCGCCTTCGCCACCGTCTCGGTCGGCAGCCAGCTCGTGCGTGAGGGGCGGCTGAAGGGGCTTGCCATCGCCTCGACCGAGCGCGTCGCCTCGCTGCCAGGCATTGCGACCATGGCCGAGCTCGGCTTCCCGACGGTGGACATGGACGAGTGGAACGTCCTGACCTCGCCGGCTGGTACGCCGCCCGCCGTGCTCGCGCGGCTGCACCAGGCGGTGCGCCATGCGCTCGCCCAGCCGAACGTCCAGGA
Source organism: Acetobacteraceae bacterium (assembly GCA_019689515.1). Classification (GTDB taxonomy): domain Bacteria; phylum Pseudomonadota; class Alphaproteobacteria; order Acetobacterales; family Acetobacteraceae; genus Caldovatus. The sequence continues at coordinate 703 of JADGHI010000117.1, forward strand.
GCGCTTCGCTCAGATTGGCGCCGTTACCGTCGGCAGCTCACCGGAAGAGGCCGCGCGCTTCATTACCGCCAAGCGCGAGGCGCTCGGCCGGCTCGTGCGCGAGGCCCGCATCACCATCGATTAGGAGGCCCCGCCGCATGTTCGCCGCTCCACCCGAGATCGCGACCCGGATCCACACCGAGGTTCCGCCCGAACTGCGCCTGAAGGGCCGGCCTGCCGAATTCTTCCACAACCGCACGCCCGGCGATTCCTTCCTCGAGGGCCCCGCCTTCGACCGCGAGGGGCATCTCTGGCTCACCGACATCCCGTACGGCCGCCTGTTCCGCGTCGCGCCGGACGGGACCTGGACCGTCGCCCTGGAATACGACGGCGAGCCGAACGGCCTCGCCATCCATCGTGATGGCCGCGTCTTCATCGCCGACCACAAGCGCGGCCTGCTGGTTTTCGACCCGCGCAGCGGCAAGCTGGATGCGGTGCTGACGCGGGTGCGGCGCGAGGGCTTCAAGGGCCTCAACGACCTCACCTTCGCGCGTAACGGCGACCTCTACTTCACCGACCAGGGACAGAGCTCGCTGCGCGACCCGACGGGCCGCGTCTTCCGCCTGCGGGCGGACACGGGGCGGCTCGAGTGCCTGCTCGACAACGTCCCGAGCCCGAACGGCCTCGCGCTGACGAGCGACGAGCGCACGCTCTATGTTTGCGTCACGCGCGCGAACCAGATCTGGCGCGTGCCGCTGGAGGAGGATGGCGGCGTCGGCCGCGTCGGCGTGTTCATTCAGCTCTCGGGCAGTCTCGGCGGTCCGGACGGCATGGCGATGGACGCCGACGACAACCTGGCGATCGCCCATGTGGGGCTCGGGACGGTCTGGCTGTTCTCGCGCCTCGGCGAGCCGATGGCACGGCTGCGCTCCCCGCGCGGGCTCTGGACGACGAATGTCTGCTACGGCGGGCCGGAGGGGCGCACGCTGTTCATCACCGTGTCGGATACGGGCGTCGTGCTCGCCGCCGACATGCCGGTCGCGGGCCCCACGCTCTACTCGCACATGGCCGGATGAACCGGAGGCACGCGGCCCGGTCATTCCGGGCCGCGTGCGGCGCGGCATCCGGATGGATCAGGCGTTCTCCCGCCCGTAACGCCGCTCGAAGGCGGCGATCTCTTCCTCCAGGCCCAGCGTGAAGCCAAGCTCGTCGAGCCCCTCCAGCAGGCAGTGCTTGGCGAAGGGGTCGATCTCGAAGGCGTGCACCGCGCCATCGGGGCCGGTCACGGTCTGTGCCGGCAGGTCTATCGCGATGCGCGCGCCGGGCGCGGCCTCGACCTGCGCGATCAGGTTCCGCACGGCCTCCGCGGGCAGGACGACCGGCAGCAGGCCGTTCTTCAGCCCGTTGATGCGGAAGATGTCGCCGAAGGAAGGCGCGATGACCGCGCGGATGCCGTAGTCCACATGCGCCCAGACCGCGTGCTCGCGCGAGGAGCCGCAGGCGTAGTTCGGCCCCCCCAGCACGATGCGCGCACCGCGCCATTGCGGCCGGTTGAGCGGGAAGTCCGGCACCTCCGTGCCGTCGGGCGCGAAGCGCAGGTCGCGGTAGAGCCAGGCGCCGAAATCCTCGTCGCGCAGGCGGTTGAGGTAGCGCGCGGGGATGATCTGGTCGGTGTCGATGTTCGGCCGCGGAAAGGGCACCGCGACCGCGTCGAGATGGCGGAAGGGCTCCATTCGCCTTACGCCTCCCCCGCCAGCAGGCGCCGCACATCGGTCAGGCGCCCCGTCACCGCCGCTGCCGCCGCCATCGCCGGGCTCATCAGATGGGTGCGCACGCCCGGCCCCTGGCGCCCGACGAAGTTGCGGTTGGAGGTGGAGGCGACGCGCTCGCCCGGCGCACCGATCTCCCCATTGGTCCCGAGGCACATCGAGCATCCAGGCTCGCGCCACTCGAACCCCGCGGCGCGGAACACGGCATCGAGCCCCTCCGCCTCTGCCTGGCGCTTCACCGGCGTCGAGCCGGGCACGACCCAGGCATGGCGCACGCCAGGCGCGACCTTGCGCCCGCGCACGACCGCGGCGGCGGCGCGGAGGTCCTCGATCCGGCTGTTGGTGCAGGAGCCGATGAAGACGCGGTCCACCGCCACCTCCTCCAGCGGCGTTCCCGGCGTGAGGCCCATGTAGTCCAGCGCGCGCAGCATGGCCTCGCGGCGCATCCCATCGCCCTCGGCAGCGGGGTCGGGCACGCGCCCGGTGATCGGTAACGCGTCCTCCGGCCTGGTCCCCCAGCCGCACCATACGCCTCATCGTTCCCTGGCCGCCTGCCGGAACGACGGATATCGTGGCGCGCCTGCTCGCGCCGCTGCTGTCCGAGGCACTCGGCCAGACGGTCATCATCGAGAACCGCGCGGGCGCGGCCGGGCTGATCGGCACCGAGGCGATCGTCCGCGCCGAGCCGGACGGCCACACCTTCGGCTTCATCATCAGCACCCATGTCGCGAACGCGCATCTCGTCCGGCAGCACCCCTACCACCCGACCCGCGACATCACGCCGCTGATCTGGGTGGTGAACGTCAGCAACATCCTGGTCGTGCCGAATTCCTCTCCGGTCCGCACCGTGCAGGAATTCGTCGAGCAGGGGCGGAAGAGCCAGCGGCCGGTTACCTTTGCCTCCTCGGGGACCGGGACATCGACGCACTTCTCCGGCGAGATGTTCCGCCTCGGCACCGGCGTCCCGATGCAGCACGTGCCCTATCGCGGCGGTGGCCCGGCGCTCACCGACGTCATGGCCGGCAACGTCGATTCGATGTTCGGCAACGCCACCTCCACCCTGCCGCATGTGCGTGGGGGCAGGCTGCGGGCGCTGGCGGTCACAGCGGGGCGGCGCACGGCGCATCTGCCTGATGTGCCGACGATCGCCGAAACGGTGCTGCCGGGCTTCGAGATCGCCGAGTGGTATGGCCTCATCGGCCCACGCGGCATGCCGCCCGCGGCGGTGCGGCGGCTGAACGAGGAGATCAACCGCATCATCACCCGGCCCGATATGCGTGCCCGCCTGCTCGACCAGGGCGCTGAGGTGGTGGGCGGCACGCCCGACGAGTTCGGCGCGCTGATTGTCCGCGACCTCGCGAAGTATGGCGAGGTGATCCGCGCCGCCGGCATCACCATGGACTGAGAGGAACGGATGGACCTGGGTCTCAAGGGCCGCATCGCGCTGGTGACCGGCGCGAGTCGCGGCATCGGCGCGGCGATCGCGCGCGTGCTGGCGGGGGAGGGGATGTCCCTGATGCTGGTGGCGCGCTCGACCGACGGGCTGGAGGAAACGGCGGCGGCCGTGCGCGCTGCCGGTTCGGAGGCGGCGACGCACCCGGCCGATCTGCGCCGGCCGGAGGCGGCAGGCGCGGCCGTGGCCGACGCCATCGCCCGCTTTGGCCGGCTCGATCTGCTCGTGAACTGCGCCGGCGCGACGAAGCGCGGCGACTTCCTCGCGCTAACGGACGAGGACTGGGCGGACGGCTACGCGCTGAAGCTGCACGGCGCGGTGCGGATGTGCCGCGCCGCCTGGCCCCACCTCGTTGCCTCGCACGGCGCGGTGGTGAACATCGCCGGCGCGGGCGGACGCGTGGCGAGCGCGGACTTCACCATCGGCGGCTCGGTTAACGCGGCGCTGATGAACTTCACGAAGGCGCTGGCCGACCGTGGCGTGAAGGACGGCGTGCGGGTGAACTGCATCAATCCGGGCCTGATCGCGACCGACCGACTCGCCGCCCGCGTTCGCGCGCGCGCGGCCGAGCTCGGCGCCGACGAGGCCGCGGGCGCAGCCAGCCTCGCCGAGGAGCACGGTATCGGGCGGATCGGCGCGCCGGAGGAGATCGGCCGCGTCGTTGCCTTCCTCGCCAGCGAGCATGCGGCCGGCTACGTCCAGGGCGCGCTCTGGGACGTGGACGGCGGCTGGGTGCGCGCCGTCTAGAGCGGATTGCCGCGGGACGAGATCGCGCTGAGGCTCGAAGCCGCTCCGCAATCAACAGGTCAGGGCACCTGCTGTGAACCGTGCGAACGGCAAATGCCCTGGCGCTGTCGTCTGTCGCCTGCCGCTCGGGCGGCCTCAGTCCGCCAGGATCGCCGTGTGGACAAAGTTGCTCAGCGTGTCCATGCGCGGCTCGTGGAAGGGGTTCTCATGCCGCGCATTGCTGAGGAAGGCGAAGGACACGCCTGACACCGGATCGGCCCAGCAATAGGACGAGCCGACGCCGCCATGCCCGAAAGTGCGCGGGTGGGCGAGGCTGCCGAGGCCGCGGATCGTCTCGGTCGTGCCGCGCAAATGCGGGCCAAGGCCGCGGTGCATCGGCATCCCCATGTAGCCGTCCACCTGGTCGCCGGTGAAATTGCGCGTGACGAATTCGATGGTGCGCGGCGCGAATAGCCGCACGCCGTTCAGCGTGCCGCCCTGCGCGAGCATCTGATAGAACGCCGCCATCGCGCGCGCCGTCGCATAGCCGCCGCCGCCCGGTATGCCGGCGGCGCGGTGGGCGGAGGTGTTCTCCGGCATGCGCGGCGTGTAGTTTCCATCGGGGCCCGGGTCGTACATGCCGGCGGCGCGCGGTTCCTCCGCGGCCGGCAGGCCCACGAACAGCTCCTCGCCAAGCCCGAGCGGGGCGATGATCCGATCGCGGATCACGCGGCGGAAGTCCTGGCCCGTGATCGCCTCGATCAGCACCGCCGCGGTCCAGTGGGCGGAGGCGGGATGATAGTGCACGCGTGAGCCCGGCTCCCATTCCAGCGCGAAATCGCAGACCTGCCGGCGCAGCAGCTCGTGGTCTTCCCACGCCTCGGGCGTGACCACGGCGGAGGGGAAGCCTGCCTGGTGCGTCAGGAGCTGGATGACGGTGATGTTGCCCTTGCCGCCCTTCTCGAAGTCGGGGACGTGGCTCGCGATGGTGTCCGAGAAGCGGAGCGCGCCGTCCTCGACCAGCTTCCACAGAGTGGCCGCGGTGATGACCTTTGTGTTAGAGTAAAGCAGCCAGAGCGTGCGGTCATCCGCCGCACGCGCATCCGCGCCGACCCGCGCCTGGCCGAAGCTGCGGAACAGCGCGAGCTTTCCGTGCCGCGCCACGGCGAGCTGCGCGCCCGGATGGCGGCCCTCGGCGATGTGGCGCTCGACCATGGCGCAGAGCCGCGCGAGCGCGCCCGGATCGAGGCCGAGCGCAGTGGGATCGGCTTGGGTCAGCGGGAAGCCCATTGGCGTCTCCTCCCGGCGGCCGGTTCTCGGTCGGCGCGGCCGCACCGGAGGGAGCTTTCAGCGCACACCGGCCGCGGTCAAGCGTGGGCGGTGGCGGCTTGTGCGGGGCGGCGGCCAGCCCCATCCTGCTGCCCCGGCTCCCGTCCGAAAGGCTTCGCTCCATGCAGCAGCGCAACCTCGGCCCGTCCGGCCTCCGTGTCTCTGTGGTCGGCCTGGGCTGCAACAACTTCGCGGCACGCCTCGACCACGAGGCGACGCGGCGAGTGGTGCATGCGGCGCTCGACCATGGCATCACGCTGTTCGACACGGCCGATGTCTACGGCCGCCCGGTCCGGCATGGCGGCTCGGAGGAGTATCTCGGCGCCGCGCTCGGCCCGCGCCGCAAGAACATCGTGCTGGCGACCAAGTTCGGCAACCCGATGGACGAGAGCGGCGCGAAGCAGGGCGCCTCGCGCCGCTACATCATGGCGGCGGTGGAGGCGAGCCTGAAGCGCCTCGGCACCGACTGGATCGACCTCTACCAGGTGCACCGCTTCGACCCGCTGACGCCGCTCGAGGAGACGGTGCGCGCCCTCGACGACCTGATCCGTCAGGGCAAGGTGCGCTATGTCGGCGTCTCGAATTTCGCCGCCTGGCAGGTCGTGGACGCGCTGTGGACGGCGAAGTCGCTCGGCTGCAATGGCTTCGTCTCCTGCCAGGACGAGTACAGCCTGCTGGTGCGCGGCCCGGAGAAAGACCTGATCCCGGCGATGCAGGCGCACGGCCTCGGCCTGCTGCCCTACTTCCCGCTGGCGAGCGGGCTGCTGACCGGCAAGTACCGCCGCAACCGGCCGATGCCGGAGAATGCGCGGCTGACCATCACCCAGCGCCTCGCCAACGCCTTCCTCACCGACCGGAACTGGGAGATCACCGAAAAGCTGGCCGATTTCTGCGAGCAGCGCGGGCGGACGATGCTGGAGCTGTCCTTCTCCTGGCTCCTCGCGCGTCCGACCGTCACGAGCGTGATCGCCGGCGCCAGCACGCCGGAGCAGATCGCGCAGAACGTCAAGGCGACGGAATGGGCGCTGAGCGCCGAGGACCTCGCGGAGATCGATGCCATCACCGACGACGGGGCGCCGCCTGCGCGCCGCGCCCCGCCGCCCGCGCGCTAGCGCCCCTTGAAGCGCGGCGGCCGCTTCTCCTTGAACGCCGCCACGCCCTCGCGGAAGTCCTCCGAGCTGCGGATCGCGCCCATGCGCTGCATGTGGATCGCCATTTGCTCGGAGGGGCCGCGGGGGATGATCTCCTCCGTCACCATGCGCTTGATCTCGCCGAGGACGAGCGGCGCCATCCCCGCGAGTTCCTTGCCCCAGGCGATCGCCTTCGCCAGCGCCTCGCCGTCCGGCACCACCTCGTTGACCAGGCCGACGCGCTCGGCGCGCTCCGCCTCTATGGTGCGGCAGAGCAGGGCGATCTCCATCGCGATCTTGTGCGGGATGCGGGAGACGAGGCCGGCGATCATCCCGCCGGTGACGCCGAGCTTCGCTTCCGGATAGTAGAATTTCGCGCTGCGGCCGCAGACGGCGAGATCGCACATCATCGCCAGCACGATCGCGCCGCCGACGCACCAGCCCTCGATCGCGGCGATGATCGGCTTGTTGGTCGCGGCGCCGACGGTCGGCACGGCGCGCCAGAGTTCCGGCGGCTCGGACACGTCGGCGCCGAAGCTGAAGGCGCGGGTGCCGGTCCCGGTCAGGACCATCGCACGCTGCTCGGAGGCGGCGAAGTCGCGCATCGCTGCCTGCACGGCCTCCGCCATGCCCTTGGTGATGGCGTTGCCCTTCTCAGGCCGGTTCAGCGCAACGATGCGCACCGGGCCGTCGTCCCAGACCTTCACATGCTCCATGGCGGATCCCCTTGGCGACAGGGCGCCACTTTAGCGGAGCGGCAGGAAGAGGCCATCCACCCCCCTGCGCGCGGCGGCGTCTTCGGCTAGCCTCGCCGCATGGCCGACGACTCTCCGCCGCGTTCGCCCGCGACCCTGCCTGCGCTCCTCCTCGTGTTCTGCCAGATGGGCATGATGAGCTTCGGCGGCGGCCTCTCCGGCTGGATGCACCGCGAGATCGTGGAGCGCCGCGGCTGGATGGGCGAGGAGCGGTTCCTCGCCGCGCTCGCGCTCGGCCAGGTGTTGCCGGGGCCGAATAGCGTGAACCTGGCGCTGCAGATCGGGCTGCAGTTGCGCGGTGGGATCGGCGCGGTGGCGGCGGGAATAGGGCTGCTCGGCCCGCCCTTCCTGTTCATCCTGGGCCTCATGCTGCTCTACCAGCGTTACGGCGCGGTCGGGCTGGTGAACACCGCGCTCGCGGGCGTCGCGGCGGCGGGCATCGGCCTGACCTGCTCGATGGGCGTGCGCGCCGCGCGGCGGATGCAGGGCGTGGCGCCCTTCGCCGTCGCGGCTGCCGTTTTCGTCGCGGTCGGCGTGCTGAAATGGCCGATGATCCCCGTGGTGCTGGCGGTCATCCCGGTGAGCGTCGCCCTGGCCTGGCGCGCGGGGCGGGAGCAGGAGCAGAGCGACCGTGGAGCTTGACCGCCTGCTCGCCCTCCTTCTGGTCTTCGCGCCGCTCTCGCTGGTCTCGCTTGGCGGCGGACCGAGCATCTTCGCGGAGATGCAGCGCCAGGCCGTCGATGTGTATGGCTGGATAACGGATGCGGAGTTCGTGGAGCTGTTCGCCATCTCGCGCGCCGCGCCGGGGCCCGGCTCGCTCATCGCGGCGCTGATCGGCTGGAGGGCGGCGGGGTTCGTTGGAGCGCTGGTGGCGGCGCTCGGGCTTTACGTCCCGTCCTCGCTGCTGGTCTGCGCGGTGGGGGTGCTCGGCCGCCGCTACGCTGCCTCGCCCGTGCGGGCGGCGATCGAGCGCGGACTGGCGCCGGTCGCGGTCGGGCTGATCTTCGCCGGCGCGCTGACGCTGCTGCAGGCCTCGGAGGCAGGCATCGCCGGGGTGGTGACCACCGCGCTCGCCACGCTGGCGCTGCTGCATCCGAAGGGCAGCCCCTATCTCGTGCTCGGCGCCGCTGGCCTGGTTTTCGCTGCGCTCGGCGCTGCGGGTTTCGCGCCGCACTAGGGCGTTTGCCCTGACTTGTTGATTGCGGAGCGGAGTCACGCCTTCGGGCGATGTCGGTCTGCGGCAATCCGCTCCAGGAGCACTGTCCGGTCGCCTGAGGTGCGGCTTGCGATGCCGTCGGGCGAGCCGGCTTCGGGCCGTCCAATCGGCGAGGGGCATGGCGCGGGGCGGGCGGCCGGCGTGGTGCTCCGGCACGGCAGCACGGTGTCCTCCGGGCGAGCGTGGTGCGGCGAGGCACCCTGGCGACACCGGCACATGGGTCCTGCAGGCGAGGGCGTCGCATCGGCCGGGCACTTTTGTCCTGCCGTGCAAGGCGGTCCGATTGCGGTGGCAAGCGATCTCATAAGGAAACACCCGGTCATGCCGCTTGGCAGACGCAAGCCGAGCGGTTTCGGG
>JADGHI010000118.1 GCA_019689515.1 Acetobacteraceae bacterium
GGTGTTGTGTATTAGAGACTGAGGGGCAGATGATGGTGATCGGGCGCTGCGGATAGCGGCCCTGCCCGAGTGCGGGGCGCGCGAGGGCGGTGGCGGCGCCGGCCGCAAGCAGGCCGCGTCGGGACGTGATGGGCATTCGGGCTTCCTCCCAGCAATTCGGATCCGCCAGGGGCCGTCGCCCAGCGGCCGTGCCGCCGACGCTATCGCGGTGGCGAGTCGGGCCGCAAGCAGGACGCCGCGGCATGGCGCGAGCACCGCAGTCACCGGCCCGCTTGCCGGGCCGGGCGGCAACATGCTCCCATTCCGCCGATGCCGGCTTGAGAGGGAGTGCGGGGAATGCCGCTACCGCCCCAATGTTGCCGCCGCCGCCCGCTGCTGGCCCGTGCCGCCGCAGTCGCGATCGTGGGTATGGGCGCGCCCCTCGCCGCGCGCGGCCAGGCGTCCTGGTCGCCACGCCAGCCGATCCGCGTGCTGGTCGGATTCTCGCCGGGCGGCAGTGCCGACATCGTCGCCCGCTTCGCCGCCGAGGCGATCCAGCGCCGCACCGGCCACAGCCTCGTGGTGGAGAACCGCTCCGGCGCCCTCGGCTTCATCGCATTGCAGGCGGCAGCGCGGGCGGCGCCGGACGGGCATACCCTCGCCATCGGCATCATGGGCAACATGAGCGTAGCGCCAGTGGTGCCCGGCTCGGCGATCCCGTTCGACCTGGACGCGGAGCTCAAGCCGGTCTGCAACCTGGCGGGCACGCCGATGGCGCTGATCGCGCGGCCCGACGCGCCCTTCTCCACCCTCGCCGAGTTCGTGGCCTGGGCGCGCGAGCGGCCCAACCGCGTGACCTACGCCTCGACCGGGAATGGCTCGACCAACCAGCTTGCGGCCGAGCACCTGGCGCGCGAGGCGGGACTCTCGCTGCTGCACATCCCCTACCGCGGCGGCGCGCCGGCGGGCATGGACCTGATGGCGGGGCGGGTGGACATCTTCTTCGGCAACATCGCCGAATTCGCCGGCATGATCCGCCAGGGGCAGGTGAAGGCGCTCGGCCTCGCCTCCGCGCGCCCCTCCCCGATGGTGCCCGACCTGCCGCTGTTGACACGGGAGTATCCGGCGCTCGACATCGCGAACTGGTTCGGCCTGGTCGGACCGGCCGCGCTGCCGGCGGAGACGGTGGCCGCGCTCGGCGCGCTGTTCACCGAGGCGATGACCGATCCGGCGACGGTGCAGGTGCTGGCGGAGCGCGGGCTGGAGCCGCTGCCCGAGATCGGCCCCGCCTTCGCCGAACGCATCCGCCGCGACCGCGAGCGCTGGGCGCGCGTGGTGGCGGCGAGCAACATCCGCGCGAACTAGGGGGGTCATGGCGGCGCATCTCTCGCTTGGCATCGACATCGGCGGTACCTTCACCGATCTCGTCCTGCTGGACCCGCGCGACGGGCGGGCGGTGCTGTGGAAGGAGAGCACCACGCCGGACGACCCGGCGCGCGGGGCGCTCGAGGGCACGCGGCGCGTGCTGGAGCGTGCGGGCGCGCGGGCGGGCGACGTGGCGCGGGTGGTGCACGCGACGACGCTCTTCACCAACGCGCTGATCGAGCGCAAGGGTGCGCGCACCGGCCTGCTCACCACCGCCGGCTTCCGGGACGTGCTGGAGATCGGGCGCGAGCGGAAGTACGAGCTCTACGACCTGTTCATCACCATGCCGAAGCCGCTGGTGCCTCGCCCCTGGCGGCGCGAGGCCCGCGAGCGGCTGGCACCGGACGGCAGCGTGGAAGTCCCGCTCGATCTCGACGGCGCGCTGCGCGAGGTTGAGGCGCTGGTCGCGCAGGGGGTGGAGAGCCTCGCCATCGTATTCCTGCACGCCTACGCCAACCCGGTGCATGAGCGGCAAGCGGCGGAGGCGATCGCGCGGCGGTTCCCGGACCTTTCGCTTTCGCTCTCCTCCGAGATCGCGCCGGAGATCCGCGAGTATCCGCGTGCCAGCACGACCGTGGCGAACGCCTATGTGCGCCCGCTCGCCGAGCGCTACCTCGACCGCCTGGAGGCGGCGCTGCGCGCGGAGGGGATCATGGGCGGCCTGTTCCTGATGCTCTCCAACGGCGGCCTGACGCATGTCGCGGAGGCGAAGCGGGCGCCGGTGCAATTGCTGGAGAGCGGGCCCGCCGCCGGAGCGCTGGCCGGGGCCTTCTTCGGCCGCGCGGCCGGACTGGATCGGGTGCTCGCCTTCGACATGGGCGGCACGACGGCGAAGCTCGCGCTGGTGGACGGGGGGGAGCCGCTGGTCGCCTATGGCTTCGAGGCGGCGCGGGAGAAGCGCTTCCTGCGCGGCTCCGGCCTGCCAATCCAGATCGCGACCGTGGAACTGATCGAGATCGGAGCCGGTGGCGGCTCGATCGCGCGGCGCGGCGAACTCGGAACGCTGCAGGTCGGCCCGGAGAGCGCCGGTGCCCAGCCGGGCCCGGCCTGCTACGGCCGCGGTGGCACGCAGCCGACGGTGACGGACGCGGATCTCGCGCTCGGTTACCTCGACGCCGGCTTCTTTCTCGGCGGGGCGATGCGGATCGACCGCGCTGCGGCGGAGCGGGCGCTGGGAGGGCTGGCTGGCGAGCTCGGCGTGGACGCGACGCGTGCCGCGGTCGGCGTGCACGACGTGGTGGACGAGAACATGGCCGGCGCAGCGCGCGTCGCGATCGCCGAGCGCGGGCGCGTTCCGCGCGAATACGCGCTGCTCGCGACCGGCGGCGCGGGGCCGGTGCATGCCTGGCACGTCGCGCGCAAGCTCGGCGTGCGACGGGTGGTGTGCCCGCCGGGGGCAGGTGTGGGCAGCACCTTCGGCATGCTGATGGCGCCGGCCCGGGTGGATCGCGTCGCCTCCTTCAATGCGCCGCTCGCCGAGGCGGACTTCGCCGTCGCGGAGACGCTGTTCGCGCGGCTGGAGGAAGAGGCGCGCCGCGTGCTCGCCGAGACCGGCGCTGACCTCGACCGCGCAAGGCCGCGCCGCCTGGCCGATATGCGCTACATCGGCCAGGGCTCCGAGATCACCGTCGCCATGCCTGAGCGGCTGGCCGAGGCGCCGGTGCGCGAGGCCTTCGAGACCGAATACCGCGGCCTCTTCGCCCGCACGCCGCCCGGTGCGGCGATCCAGTTCGTCGCGCTGCGCCTTTCGCTCAGCGCGCCCATGCCGGGCGCGGAGGCGCGGCTGCGCCTCGCCCATCCGCCGGGCGGCCAGGCGCTGAAGGGAAAGCGCCCGGTCTTCTTCCCCGATACCCGGGGCGAGATCGTCACCCCCGTCTATGACCGCTACGCCCTCCCCCCCGGCATGGCCATCGATGGCCCGGCCGTATTCGAGGAGGACGAGAGCACCTTCGTGATCGGTCCCGGCGCGCGCGCCCGCGTGCTGCCGGACGGCACCATCCTCGCCGAGATGCCGGACGACGCATGACCCGCCGCACCTTCGACCCCATCGAGCTCGAACTGCTCTGGCGCCGCCTGATCTCGCTGGTGGACGAGGCGGCCGCGGCGCTGGTCCGCACCTCCTTCTCGACCCTGGTGCGCGAGAGCTACGATTTCTCCTGCATCGTCACCGATGCCACCGGGCAGTCGCTGGTGCAGGCGACGGAGAGCATTCCGAGCTTCATCGGCACCTTGCCCGCCACGGTGAAGCACTTCCTGCGCTTCTTCCCGCCGGAGACGCTCGAGCCGGGCGACGTGCTGATCACCAACGACCTATGGCTCGGAACCGGGCACCTGCCGGACATCACCGTGGCGAAGCCGATCTTCCGCGGCGGCCGGCTGGTCGCGTTCAGCGCCTCCACCGCGCACGCGCCCGACATCGGCGGCAAGATCCGCAGCCCCGAGCCGCGCGAGGTGTTCGAGGAGGGGCTGCAGATCCCGCCGCTCAAGCTGATGCGCCGCAGCGTGGCGGACGAGACGCTGGTGGCGATGATCCGCCAGAACGTGCGCACGCCGGAGCAGACCCTGGGTGACCTCTGGGCGCAGGTGGTGGCGCTCGACCTCATGGAGGACCGCCTCCTCGGCCTGATGGCGGGCCACGACCTGCCCGACCTGGTGGACCTCGCCGCCGAGATCCAGGGCCGCTGCGAGAGCGCGATGCGGGCCGCCATCGCCGCCCTTCCGGACGGCACCTACCGCAGCGAATTGCAGACCGACGGCCTGCTCGACACGCCCATCACCATCCGCATGGCGCTGACGGTGAAGGGCGATTCGATCGAGGTGGACTACACCGGCACCGACCCGCAGGTGGACCGGGCGATCAACTGCGCGCTCTGCTACACCTACGCGATGACCATGTACGGGGTGAAGGTCTGCACCAGCCCCGCCCTGCCGAACAACGAGGGCGCCTGGCGGCCGATCTCGATCGTGGCGCCGCCCGGCTGCATCGTGAATCCGCAATTCCCGGCCTCGGGCGGGTCGCGCATGCTGATCGGGCACTACCTGCCGATGCTGGTCTTCGGCTGTCTCGGCCAGGTGGTGCCGGAGCGCGTGATGGCCGCCTGCGGCTCGCCCATGTGGGGGATGAACCAGTCGGGCGTGCGGGCGAACGGCAAGCCCTACGCCAACATGTTCTTCTACAACGGCGGCATGGGGGCCAATGCGCGCGGCGACGGCGTGACCTGCCTCTCCTGGCCCTCCAATGTCTCCTCGACCAGCATCGAGCTCAGCGAGCACATCGCGCCGCTGCGCTTCCACCACAAGCGCCTGCGGCCGGACAGCGGCGGCCCGGGAAAGCACCGCGGCGGACTCGGCCAGGAGATCCTGATCGAGAGCCGGTCGGAGACGCCGATCGCCGTCTCCTTCCTGGCGGAGCGCACGATCATCCCGGCCTTCGGCATCGAGGGCGGCAAGCCGGGCGCGACCGGCGCGTTGCGAATCAATGGTGAGGCGGTGGACCCGAAGCGGCAATACGTGCTGCGCTACGGCGACACGGTGAGCCTCGCGACGCCGGGCGGCGGTGGCCATGGCGACCCGCGCGAACGCGATCCGGCGGCGCTGGCGGCAGACCTTGAGGCGGGCTACGTCACCAGCGATGCGGCCTATCGCTGATCAGACCGCGGCGCGCCGCAGGAGCTCCAGCACCGCCGCGTCGGTGATCGGCGCGGCATCCCAGGGCGGCGGCGGTGGCGGGTCGAGCGTCTCGAACACCGTCGCGAGCTCGATCGCGCCGACATCCGCGGGACGCGGATAGGGCGTCGGATCCGGCCCACCCGCCACGCGCGGCTGGCCGATCGCGCGGAAGAATTGCTCCAGCCCTGCCGGCGCCAGAATCCACAGGAAGCGGAACGGCACCGAGCCGTCGTTGATGAAGCCGTGCCGGGCACGGGCACCGGCGAACAGGAAGCTGCCGCGGCGGATGCGCCGCACCACGCCGTCGAGCCGCGCCAGCCCCTCGCCTTCGAGGAAATAGAAATACTCGTCCTGCGCCGGGTGTGCGTGCTCGCGCACCTTGCCGAGCGGGGGCAGCTCCTGCAGCCCGACGCTCACCCCGCGCGGCGCGCCGGCCATCTCCGGCGCGGCGAGGATCGAGATCCAGCCATTCGCCGGCTGCGGCTGCCAGTGCTCCTCGCCCCCTCCGGGCGGGACGAGGCGGATGCGTCCCTCGTTCCCCGTTGCCATGCCGGTCGGCCTCCTCCCCGCTCAGGGCAGCAGCTTGCCCGGGTTCATCATGCCGCGCGGATCGAGCGCCGCCTTGATCGCGCGCATCAGGTCGAGCGCCACGGGGTCGCGCAGCGCCGCCATGGCGTGGCGCTTGGACTGGCCGATGCCGTGCTCCGCGCTGAAGCTGCCGCCATGCGCGACGGCGATGCGGTTCACCGTGTCCTCGATCGCTTCCGCGTTGCGGTGCCAGACCTCGCGCGGCGTGCCGCGCGGCGCCTGGAGCGAGATGTGCACATTGCCGTCGCCGGCATGCCCGAGCGCGATCAGCTTCCCCTCCGGCCAGCGCGCGGCGAGCGCGGCCTCGACCTCGGCAAGGAAGGACGGCACGGCGGAAACCGGCACCGAGGTGTCGGCGGAGACGCTCGGTGCCTCGGCGCGGTTGCACTCGGGCATTACTTCGCGGAGGTACCAGAGCGCGGCGCGTTGCTCCTCGCTCTCGGCGATCACGACCTCGCCGGCCTCGCCGGCCTCGATCGCGGCGGCGAGCGCGGCCTCCAGCGGCGTGCGCAGGTCGGCCCCGGCGGCGGCGGTGCCGAGTTCCAGCAGCACGTACCAAGGCGATTGCAGCGCGAAGGGCAGCCGCGCGCGAGGGGAATGGCGGCGCACCAGCTCCAGCGGCCAGCGGCCGATCAGCTCGAAGCCGATCAGCTCCGCACCGTTCGAGATCAGGCGGTCGAGCAGGGCCAGCGCCGCGGCCGGCGAAGGCACCTCCAGGAAGGCGGTTTCGCGCGCGCGCAGCGCCGGGGCGAGCTTCAGCGCCGCGCCCGTGATCACGCCGAGCGTCCCCTCCCCGCCGATGAACAGGTGGCGCAGGGCGTAGCCCGTGTTGTCCTTTCGCACCCGCCGCAGGTCGTTCAGCACGCGCCCATCCGGCAGCACCACCTCCAGCCCCAGGACCAGGTCGCGCGCATTGCCCCAGCGGATGGTGCGGATGCCCCCGGCGTTGGTCGAGAGCGCGCCGCCGATCTGCGCCGTGCCCTCGGCCCCGAAGGAGAGCGGGAACAGCCTGCCCGCCGCCGCCGCGGCCTCCTGCACCGCGCGCACGGTGCAGCCCGCGTCCACGGTGATGCTGAAGTCGCGTGCGTCCACCGCGCGGATGCGGTTCATGCGCTCGAGGCTCAGCACCACCGCGGGCGCCCCCTCCGCGCGCGGCACCGCGCCGCCGCAGAGGCCCGTGCGCCCGCCCGAGGGCACCACCGCGAGCCCCACCGCGGCGCAGGCGCACAGCGCGGCGGCGACCTCCTCCGTACTGCCGGGCCGCAGCACCGCTCGGGGCGGGTGCGCGTAGCGGCCGGACCAGTCGCGGGCATAGGGTTCGATATCCGCCGGCGCGGTCAGGGTCGGGCAGCAGGCGGCGATCGTGCTGAGGTCGTCGAGCGGGCTCATCTCGGTTCCATGAGGCGTGCCGCGGCGATGCTGGCCGCGGCGCGGCACCGGCGCAAGGCGGCATGGGCGCCCCTGCGAACCCGGCGATCCGTCCCGATGCGCCGCCGCTGACCGTAGCCGGAGGCGCCGGGGCATGCGAGCCTGACCGCGATGGACCAGCATCGGCCAGACGAATCGCGCGGTGCCGGCGCGCCAGGGCCGCCGGAGGCCACGTCCGGCGAGGCCTGGCGGACGCTCCGGCGTCGCGGCGAGGCGACCGGGCCGATGCGGTCCGGCACGCTCCGCCGCTGGCAGGAGACTTCGCCCGCGCTGCGCGCCATCCTCTGGATGGCCCTCTCCGGCGTGCTCTTCGCCTCGCTCAACACCATCTCGCGGCTGATGGCGATCGAGATCCATCCGATCCAGGCGCTCTGCATGCGCTACGGTGCCGGCGCGCTGCTGATGCTGCCGATCATCCTGCGCGCCGGCCTGGCGGCGTACCGCCCGCACGGTGCGGGCACCTTCGCCCTGCGCGGCGCGGTGCACTCCTTCGGCCTGATGCTCTGGTTCACCGCCCTGCCGCATGTGCCGCTCGCCGATACCACGGCCATCGGCTTCACCAATCCGATCTTCATCATGCTCGGCGCGGCCATCGTGATGGGCGAGCGGCTGGTGGCGGCGCGCTGGATCGCGGCCTTCGCCGGCCTCGGCGGCGTGCTGATCGTCGTGTGGCCGAACCTCTCGGCCGGGGCGGGCTTCTACACCCTGTTGATGCTCTCCACCTCACCCATTTTCGCCGTGTCCTACCTGCTCGCGAAGTACCTGGCGCGGCGCAACCCGCCGCAGGTGATCGTCGTCTGGCAGTCAATCTCGATTACGCTCTGCACCCTGCCCGTTGCGCTCTGGAACTGGACCTGGCCGGCGGCGGAGATCTGGGCCTTCACCCTGGTCGCCGGCGTGATCGGCACCTGCGGGCATTTCGCCCTGAACTCGGCGATCCGCCTGGCCGACCTCTCGGTGACGCAGCCGATCCGCTATCTGGAACTGGTCTGGGCCTCGCTGCTCGGCGCGCTGGTGTTCGGCGACATCCCGGGGCTGTCGGTGTTCCTGGGAGGGCTGGTGATCTTCGTCTCCGCCAGCGCGATCGCGCGCTGGGAAGCGCGGCAGCGGCGGGGCGGTTGAGGCTTGCCTTGGCTAGGGCCGCGTCCCGTGGATCAATCCCTCTCCCCTGCCCTGCCATACCGGGAGCCGCCGCCCCATGGCCTCTGACCCGAACGGCTCGTTGCTTCTGCTGAATGCCCGCCTCGCGGACGGGCGCCAGGGCGTGCGGATCCTGATCCGCGATGGCCGCATCGCCGCCCTGGAAGAAGGAACGACACCAGCGGAGGGAACGGCGGCAGCGGCCGTGTTCGACCTCGCGGGCGACCTGGTGCTGCCCGGCCTGGTGGACGGGCATATGCACCTCGACAAGACGCTGATGGGGCTGCCCTGGACGCCGCACGCGGCCGAGCCGGACCGGTCCAGCCGCATCGCCAACGACGAGCGCCTGCTGCCCACCCTGCCGCTCTCCACCGAGGCGCGTGCCGGCCATCTCATCCGCCGCAGCGTCGCGCACGGCACGGCGCATATCCGCACCCATGTGGACATCACGCCAGCCTTCGGCCTCTCCGCGCTGGAGGGCGTGCTGGCGGCGCGGGAGGCCCATGCCGGCGCGGTCACGGTGCAGATCGTCGCCTTCCCCCAGGCGGGCGTGATGCGCCACGGGCCGCGCGCCGTGGTGGACCTGCTGGATGCCGCGGTTCGTGCCGGCGCGGAGCTGGTCGGCGGCCTCGACCCCTGTGAGATCGACCGCGACCCGAGGGGCCAGCTCGATGCCATCTTCGGCATCGCGGAGCGGCGCGGCGTCGGCGTGGACATCCATCTGCACGAACCAGGCGAGCTTGGCCTGTTCAGCCTGCAGGAGATCTGCGCGCGCACGACCGCGCTCGGCATGCAGGGCCGGGTGACGGTGAGCCACGGCTTCTGCCTGGGCGGCATCGCGGAATCGAAGCAGCACGCGGCTGCGGAGATGATGGCCGCCGCAGGCGTCGCGCTGGCGACGCATGGCGCGGGCGGCGCCACCCTGCCGCCGGTGATGCTGCTGCGCCGCGCGGGCGTGCGCGTGTTCTGCGGCAACGACAACGTGCGCGACACCTGGAGCCCCTACAGCACGGGCGACATGCTGGAGCGGGCCGCGATCATCGGCTGGCGCGCCGACCTGCGCCACGACCCGCTGCTCGAGGAGCTGTTCGCCATGGCCACGAGCGAGGGCGC
>JADGHI010000119.1 GCA_019689515.1 Acetobacteraceae bacterium
CTTCCCCTAGAGTGCGCGCCGGAGACAAAGGGCGGTCGGGCGGGGCGCGTCGTGGCATTGGTTTCCCTTGAAGGGGTGGGCAAGACCTACCGCGGGCGCGGCGGCGCCTGGGAGGCGGTGCGCAACTTCACCCTCGACCTCGAGGAGGGGGAGTTCTTCTGCCTGCTCGGCACCTCGGGCTGCGGCAAGACCACGGTGCTGAACATGGTCGCCGGGTTCGAGCCGCCGACCGCCGGCCGCATCCTCCTCGACGGTCGGGAGGTGAAGGGGCCCGGGGCGGACCGGGGCGTGGTCTTCCAGGGGCACGACAGCCTCTACGACTGGTTGACCGCGCTTGAGAACATCGCCTTCGGGCCGCGGCTGCGGGGCATGGGGCGCGCGGCGCGGCGGGCCCATGCGGAGCGCTTCCTGGAACTGGTCGGCCTCGCCGGCCAGGGGGGCAAGCACCCGGCGGAGCTGTCGGGCGGGATGAAGCAGCGCATCCAGATCGCCCGGGCGCTGGCGAACGACCCCCGCATCCTGCTGATGGACGAGCCCTTCGGCGCGCTCGATGCGCTGACCCGTGCCACGCTCCAGGGCGAGCTTTCGCGCATCTGGGCGGACACCGGCAAGACCGTGCTGTTCATCACCCACGACATCGAGGAGGCCTGCGCGCTGGCGACGCGCATCGGCGTGATGACGCGCGGGCCGGGGGGCACGCTCAAGGCGGTGCTGCCGGTGGACCTGCCCTTCCCGCGGGAACGCACCTCCGACGCCTTCATGGACGTGTTCCGCCGGGTCCATGCGCTGATTCATGAGGAGATCGTGCGGGCATGAACGGCCGCGCCGCCACCGTCGCCGGTTACCTCGCGGGCTTCGCGCTGCTGTTCGCGATCTGGCATCTCGCGGCGACGACCATCGCGCGCTCCGCCCTGTTCCCGCCGCCGCTGCCGGTGCTGGAGCGCGCGGTGGTGCTGATCGAGGACAACATCCTGCAGGAGCAGATCGGCGCCTCGCTGCGGCGCATCCTGCAGGGCTTCCTGATCGGCTCGGCGGTCGGCATCCCGATCGGCCTCGCGATCGGCAGCTTCCGTCCGGTGCGGGCGCTGCTCGAGCCCTGGACCGAGTTCTTCCGCTTCATCCCGGCGGTGGCGATGATCACCGTGGCGGTGATCTGGTTCGGCATCGGCGAGGAGAGCAAGGTCTTCCTCATCGCCTACACCACCGTCTTCGTCGTCATCATCTCGACGGCCGCGGGCGTCGGCGCGGTGGGGCGCGACAAGATCCGCGCGGCGCAGTGCCTCGGCGCGACCCGCATGCAGGTGTTCCGCCTTGTCGCCCTGCCGGCGACGGTGCCCTACATCCTCACCGGCATGCGCCTGGCGATGGCGAACAGCTTCGTCACCATCGTCGCGGCGGAGCTGGTGGCGAGCAACGACGGGCTCGGCAAGATGCTCTGGGACGCGCGGCTGTTCATGCAGGTCGAGGACATCTTCGTGGCCCTCGTCGCGCTCGGCCTGCTCGGCTTCGTGGTGGACCGGCTGTTCCGCCTCGCCATCCGCGCCTTCGCGGGGCGCTTCAATCCGACGATGTGAACGGAGACAGGGAGGTTCTCGACCATGCTTACCCGCCGATCGGCCCTCGCGGCCACGCTGCCGCTGCTTGCGGCGCCCGCCATCGTGCGTGCCCAGGCGCCGGTGAAGATCACCATCGCCACGGGCGTCGATCCCTCCTTCGCCCAATTCTACGTCGCGAAGGCGGGCGGCTTCCTCGAGCGCAACGGCCTCGACGCGACGGTGAACACCGGCCCCTCGGGCAGCGCGATGATCGCCTTCCTGGTCGGCAACCAGATCAACGCCGCTTATGGCGCCGAGCAGGCGGGCGTCTCGGCCCACATCGTGGACCCGAACGTGGTGGTTGTGGCCGAGGGCGTGGCGCTCCTGCGCTGGATCAGCGTGCTCGGCCGCAATGTGGCCTCGATGGAGGACCTGAAAGGCAAGCGCGTCGGCGTGGCGCGCGGCACCGGCAGCGAGACCTTCTGGCTCTCTGTCGTGGACAAGCTCAAGCTCAACCCGGCGGACTACACGATCGTCAACGTCGAGGCGCCGGAGATGGTCGCGGCGCTGGAGCGCGGCAACATCGACGCCTTCGCCTGCTGGGAGCCCTGGCCGACCCGGGCGCTGCGCGCCATCCCGAACACGCGCATCCTGGTCACCAACGAGAACATCCAGATCATCCGCAACCTGATTTACATGAACAAGGGCTGGGCGGAGGCGAACCGGCAGACGACCGAGCGCTTCATGCGCGCGATGATCGAGGCGACCGAGTTCATCCGCTCCAACCGCGACGAGGCGGTGCGGCAGGTCGCCCGCTTCCTGCGCCAGGACCGGTCGCTGGTGGCGGAGCTGATGACCAAGGTGGACCACCGGCTGAACATCACCCAGGACACGGTGGCGAACGTGCAGCTCGCGATCGACCAGCTCCGCGGGATGAACAGGCTCGGGCGCGAGGTGACGCCGGCAGAGGTCATCTGGCCGGAGGCGCTGCGCTGGGTGGCGCCGGACCG
Source organism: Acetobacteraceae bacterium (assembly GCA_019689515.1). Lineage (GTDB taxonomy): Bacteria > Pseudomonadota > Alphaproteobacteria > Acetobacterales > Acetobacteraceae > Caldovatus. The sequence goes on from JADGHI010000119.1 coordinate 2,546, forward strand.
CGTGCGGATCTGAGCGGCGCGGCGGCACGCGCCACGCCGCCGCGGGCTCAGGCGCCCTCCAGCCGCTCCAGCAGGCCGCGAATGGTGAGGCCTGGCTCGGGCCGCGCCAGGCCCGCGGCAAGCTGCACCTCCGGCGCGACGATCGTCTCGCGCGGGCGCCGCTCCAGGAACTCAGCCGACGCCGCCCAGGGGCGGCGCCGCGCATCGTCCGCCCTGGCCGCGCCCTCGACCAGGACCGTGTTGCTCGCGTCGGTCCGCCAGTAGTAGTCGCCGATCACGCGGTCCACGGCGCCAAAGTCCGACGGCCCGCCGGCACAGACCCGGAGGAGAAAATCGTAGTCCTCCGCCCGCACGAGCGCCTCCTCGAAGCGCAGGTCTTCCGCGGGAATGCGGCGGCGGTCGAAGACGAAGCTGTGGATCGGGCAGAAATTGTCGCGAAACAGGTCCAACACGGTGCGCCCCGCGAAAGGGCGCTCCTTCGCGAGCACGTAGGGCGCGTGCGGGTACGCCCGCACGCGCTTCACGACGATGCCGCCGAAGGCGATGCGTGCTCCGCTCTTCCGCAGCCGGTCCACGAGCAGCTCATAGGCTTCCGGATAGAGGGCGTCATCGAAATCCAGGAACGCCCCATAGCGGCCCCGCGCCGCCGCCAGGCCCATGTTGATCAGGGCGGAGCGCGCGTCCGCCGGCTCGGCTGCACGGTAGTTGTGTACCGTGAGGCTCGGCGGGTCGGAGACCGCGAAGAAGGGGGCCAGCGCGGTCGCGACCATCGCCTCTTGCGCCTCCGCGAAGCGCTGGAGGACGATGTGCGCGTGCAGGGGACGGTAGGTTTGCCCCACGAGCGAGAACACGCAGCGGCCCAGCTCCTCGATCCGCTCCGGGTCGTGGAACCGGACGATGACGTCGAGCAGGTGGTCTGTCTCGGGCGAGTTGGTGCTCACCACCGGGCCTGCGCGAAGTGCAGCATGTGATCGAAGTCCGCGACCCATCGCCGCTCTGCCGGCATCTCGGCGACGTCGGGATCGGCCGGCGGGGCGTGTCCGATACGCCCGAGTTCGACCGCGAGCGCAGTCGCGAAGGTAGCAGGCGCGCCCCATTTGCGGGCAAGCACGAGTCCGGAGCGGAGCATCATGGCGCGCGTCCCGTCGCCGGGCACGCGGTTGGTGACCGCATGGAGGAACAGGGCGCGCGGGCAGATCCTGACGGCGAAGCCGGCCGCACGTGCGCGCCAGGAGAGATCCACGTCCTCGCAATACATGAGGAAGGCCTTGTCGAAGCCGCCGATGGCCTCGTATATGCGGCGCGGGATTGCGAGGCATGCCCCCGATGCCCAGGGTGTGTCGAAGGTGACGGGGTCGTAGGTTTTCGGGTGCTCCTCCGGGAACTGGATCGCCTCGACCAGCGCGGCGTCGTCCGACGCGCGGACCATGCGGCGGATCGCTTCCAGCGCATCCGGGTGCAGCGCGCCGTCCGGGTTCATCGCGACGTAAAGCTCGGCGCCCGAGGCGAAGGCCTCGCGCATGAGCGCGTTGTGGCCTGCGCCGAAGCCGACATTGCCCATCGAGGGCAGGCGGCGAACGGCAGTATCGCCGGCCGTGATGGCCTCGGTAGGTGAGCCGTTGTCGAGAAGCAGTACACGCCCCTCCGTGCGCGCTCCGGCCCTCGCGAGGGTGACGACGGCACTGGAGATCGCGCGGCGCAGGTCGCGCGCCGGTGTCTCGTAGGTGACGATGCCGACGGCGATCTCGGTCGTCCCAGCGGCGGTGCCGGCGGGGAGGTGGAGACCAAGCTGGCGGGACTGCTGCTCGATCACCTCGGGTGGGGGCGCCTCCTCCGGCGCCGGCCCCGGCAGCGGTCCGGGCACCAGGCCGGACGGGAGCGGCGGCTCGGTCTCCGGCGACACTGGCCGAATCTCGCGACCTTCGGCCGCCCCGTGCTCCAGGTAGTGCAGCAGTGGGTTCACGCCGGCCGCCGCCAGGTCGGGATGGCGCTCCAGGTACCAGCGCGCGTCGAATGCGGGGCCCGGGTTGCGGTGCTCGGCGCCGCCATGCAGCACATAGTGCAGCGCCGGGTCCACGCCGGACGCCGCCACATCCGGATAGCGCCGGCGGTACCACTCGGCGTCGAACAACGGCGACGATGCCACCAGGCGGGCGCGGGCAAGCACCCGGCGATGCTCGCGGCGGCGGCTGAGGAGTTGCAGTGTAAGCGTCCACCAGGCGAGCCGCGCGGCGGCCCCGAATTTGCGCCGGACCTCCGGGGGCAGGCGCGATGCGGCGCGGCGTACCGGCCAGGTCGCCTGCCAGACCGTCGAGGTCAGGACGGCCTGCATCTCGCGCGCCGCGTGCTCGGCCCGGGCCTGGGTGCGCCCCAGTTCCGCGCGTAGCCGCTCCGCCTCGGCGTGCAACTGCTCCGACTCGTCGGCGGCGCGCTTGAGTTCCGCGCGCAGCCGCTCCACCTCGGCGTCGGCACGCTCCACCCGGCTGCGGAGCCGCGCCGTCTCTGCCGTCGCGGCAGCCGCCCTGCTCTCGGCCGCGGCGCGGGCCCGGGCCTCCTCAGCGGCGCGGGCAGCGGTTTCCGCGACCGCACGTTCAAGCTCGTCAGAGTGGCTTTGCGCTGCGGCGTGGCGCCGTTCCGCCTCTGCGGCGGCTTCGGCCAAGCGGCGGGTTTCCACCTCCAGCTCCGCGGCGCGCGCTTCCTGGTCGCGCTGGTTCTGCTCGAGTATCCAGCGCTCCCCGAGAGTGGCGAAGCGCTCGCGCAGAGCGGCGATCGCGGCCGGGTCGCGCAACGCGCACAGCTCGGCGACCGCGGGCGGGACGGCGGAGCCAAGGGCGAGTACGCCGAGGCCGTGGCCGTGCAGGAACTCGAAGCCGGGATGGCGCTCGCGCAGCTCCGCCCACAGGCGCCACACGCCGAAGTCGCGCTGGCGCACGTTGGTGTCGTGGAACAGCACCACCGCCCGCTCGGAGAGCTTGGGCCGCCACGCCTCGAAGTCGTGCCGCACCGCCTCATAGGTGTGATAGCCGTCGATGTGCAGGAGGTCGATCGTGCCGTCCGCAAAATGCGCGAGCGCCTCGTCGAATGTGCTGCGGAGCAGCTCGGAGAAGGCAGCGTAGCGCGCGTCGTGGAAGCGGCGCAGCTCGGCGAGGACCTCCTCGCCGTAGTGGCCGCCATGCGGGTCGCCGGCCCAGCTGTCCACCGCATAGCAGCGGGCATCGAGGCGCAGCCGCGCCACCGCCTCGCAGAAGGCGGCGTAGGAGACGCCGGTGAAGGTGCCGAGCTCGACGATCAGGCGGGGCCGCGCCGCGCCGACCAGCCAATGCGCGAAGGGCACATGCCCCCACCAGGCGCTCGGCGCGCCCAGGCGTGCGGGGCGCCAGAACAACGGCGCCAGCCGCTGCGACCACAGGTCACTCGGGTCCGGCTCCATCATCACCGGCGCGGTAGCGTCCGGCGACGCAAGGGCGGGGATCAGCGATGCCATTCGGGCAAGACGAATACGGGTGCTTGTGAATGATGCGCACATCAAGGCGTCGTGACCTCTCAGCCGCCCGCTGCTCCCGGCAAAGGAGACGGGTTGCCAAGCCGGTGCCGGAGCGGTTGCCGGCGGCAATGGCGGGGGCTGCGCGCGCCATTTCGTTGAGCGCAACGAATCGCGGCCGGACCTGCGTCCCGGCAGAGACAGTCCGGCACTTGGACCTGGCCTGTTCCACCAACTCCAGGCCGGTATCGTCCTGATCGTGGCGTCCGTGCACGTCGGGAGGGCGGGGAGCGACCAATGCTACGATAACCTGCTCGCAGCGCTGCCGACGCTCGCCGCGGAGACGGTCGTGCAGTTCCACGACGCCTGTTGCCGCTTCGGGAAGCCGGCCCGGGCTGGGCCGCGAATCGGCCGAAGGGAAGGGCTGGAACGAGTCCTGCGTCCAGCGCGCCCTCCCGGCGCACGGGAACCGCTGTCAGGTCCAGTCCTTCGACGACCGGTGCGTTCGGCCGCGCAGGCTCTGCCGACGCGCCGGGACGGCCTCGGGATCCAGGGGGCGCGGAATATTGGCGCCGCGCCGGCCGGCACGCGCGCGCTCAGCGCAGCGCGGCCGGCGCGAGCTCGAGGTTGTTGGGGTCGAGCCCGAGCGCCTGTGCGGTGGCTGGGTTGATCTGGCCGTTCACCTGCAGTCCGCGGCCCTGCTTGAAGCGTTCCACCGCAGCCTGGGTGCCGGGGCCCCAGATCCCGTCCACACGCCCGCGATAGAAGCCATCGCACGCAGGCGGGACTGCACGTTGCGCACCGCGCGCGGGCTCAGCGGCGCCGGCCCCGGCCGCGAGCAGGTCAGCCGGCCGCAGGCCGAGGGTCGCCGCGGTCGCCTGGTTGAGCTGCCCGGTGACCCTCAGGCCGCGGCTTTGCTGGAAGCGTTCCAGCGCCGCCTGGCTGTCCGGCCCCCAGACACCGTCCAGTGCGCCGATGTAGGTGCCCGTCTCGCGCAGGCGCTGCTGGACTGCGCGGATCGCCGCCGGCGAGAGCGCCTGCGAGTAGGTGAGGCCCGGTTCCGGCTGAGCCGCCGCGGGGGATGATGAAGGAGCAGAGGCGCCGCCAGCAGCGCCGCTCCCAGGCCGAGGAAAAGCCTCATGGCGCGTCGTCCTCCGTGATGCCATCGCGACACGGGCGGATGCTTCCGGTGCGGGCCGGCCTCGAAGCTGGCTGGTCGGCGCCGCCCCTTCCTGACGCGCCTGTGCCCTACGCCTCCACCGGTGCCAGGTTCTCGAGCAGCCAGCGGGCCAGCGCCGTCACGCGCGCATCCGTGTGTTGCTGGCCCATCACCTGCACGCCGACCGGCATGCCGCCGACCGCCATCAGCGGCACCGTCACCGCGGGCGCGAAGAGCATCGAGCTCGGCGCGTTGAAGACGAAGTCGCCGGTCGGGCGCGGCACCAGGGGCTGACCCGGCACGTCACCGGACCAGAGTGGCGCGGGACCCGGGCAGGCAAGGGCGATCACCGCGTCGGCCAGTGGCGCGATCGCGGCGTGCCGGCGCTGTGCCTCCTCGCGCTGGAGCAGGCGCATGCGGTAGTCGTCGGGCGTCATCTTCTCCGCGCTGGCGAGCACGGCCTTGTAGCGCTCGCTCACACCATCCGGGTGCTGGTCAACGAGGTTGCGCGCGGCCCAGCGGTTCTCCCAGGAGGTGATGGCGCCACAGATCGCGCGGGCATTGGCGATGGACTGCTCGAAGGCCTCGATCAGCGGGTGGTCGCCGCGGCGCAGCACGGTGATCCCGGCGGCGCGCAGGCGCTCGAGCAGCGTCTCGAAGGCGGATTTCGAGGCGGCGTCGAGAGACGCCCAGCCCTCGGTCTCCATCACGATCAGCCGCTCCGGCTTCGCAGCGGCGGGCGGGTGGTCGGGACCGAAGAGGCCGGGCGCGCCGCGGTCGCCGCCGACGCGCTTCACGATCTCGATGGCGACCTGCCACATGTCCTCGATGCAGCCGGCATGCGGGCCGTGGGTGCTCATCGAGGTGGCCTGGCGCTCGCCGCGGTTGATCCCGCCTTGGGTCGGCTTGAGCGCGACATTGCCGCAATAGGCCGCCGGCCGGATGATCGAGCCGCCGACCTGCGAGCCGATCGCCACCGGCACCATGCGCGCGCCGACCGCGGCGGCGGAGCCGGAGGAGGAGCCGCCCGGCGTGCGCGCGGGATCGAAGGGATTCGTCGTCGGCCCGGGATGCGCACCGCCCAGCTCGGCGGTCACCGTCTTGCCGAGGATCACGGCCCCGGCCTGGCGCAGTGCCCAGACGGCGGCATTGTCGCGCTTCGGGAAGTTCCCGCGATAGGCCTCGGCGCCCATCTGGGTGGGCATGTCCTTGGTCTCGAGCAGATCCTTGATGCCGATCGGCATGCCGTCGATCGGCGAGAGCGGGCGGCCCTGCTTCCAGCGCTCCGTGCTGGCGTCCGCCGCCGCGCGGGCGCCGGCCTCGTTCAGCACCACCCAAGCCTTCACCACCGGCTCGCGTGCCGCGATGGTCTCCAGGCAGCGCTCGAGATAGGCGCGCGGCGTGTCGGTGCCGTCGCGGAAGCGTGCTGTTGCATCATGAAAGGTGAGGGCTTTGAAGGTCCTCGGCGAATAGCCCTGGGCTCGCACGCTTCCGTCGTTCATCGCGCTGCTCGCTCTCTCTGCAGTTGCACGGGGACGAGCATCAGAGCGTGACGTCGGCGCCCGGTCCAGTGGGCGCATAGTGGAAGCGAAGGGGCGCGGCGCGGTCGCTGGCGCCGCGTGGGAGCGCTCAGCGCGGGCCGCAGTCCGAGGCGGCGATCAGGCAGATGCCGCGCGGGTCGGCCTGCTCGCAGGCCTCGAGTGCGGCGGTTTCGGCTTCATCAATGGTCCGGCCTGTGCCTGCGGCGACCGAGGTGATCACATAGCCGGCGGGAGTGCGGCGCGCTCCGCGGCCCCGGGCCGGGCGCTGCTCGACGCCCTGGGCGACGGCGGCGCAGCGTTCGGCGAACTCGGCCAGGAGCTGGCACGGTTCGGCGGCACCGCCGAGGGCGGCGCTGCGGCACTCGCGCTCCGCGGCGCGGCGCGCCTCCTGCCGGTCCGTGCGCCCCACGGTCAAGCCGAAGCCGGCGGCGGAGGCCGAGGCGTAGATCGCGCCCCAGCGCGGCAACTCGCCGGTCGAGGGGGTCAACGCGACCGGGATCAAGGGAGCAGCGACATTACTGCCCGCCCCGACCGCCCCGGCACTGGGGGCAAGGGGGGAGGCGCCGGCGACGGCCGGGACGAGCAGCAAGCCAAGGGCGAGCGC
>JADGHI010000120.1 GCA_019689515.1 Acetobacteraceae bacterium
CGTCGCGCTGGTTGCTGAACAGGTCGTAGGCCTCCTCGATCTGGTCGAGCTTGAAGCGGTGCGTCACCAGCGGCCGCAGATCGGCGCGGCCGCTCGCGACCACCTCCAGCAGCCGCCGCATCCGCTCCTTCCCGCCGGGGCAGAGCGTGGTCACGATGCGATGGTCGCCGAGGCCGGCGGCGAAGGCGTCGAGCGGGATGCGCAGATCGGTCGAATAGACGCCGAGCGAGGAAAGCGTGCCGCCCGGGCGCAGCACGCGCAGGCACGCCTCGAAGGTCCCCTGCGTGCCGAGCGCCTCGATCGAGACGTCCACGCCGCGCCCGTCGGTGATTCGGCGGATCGCCTCGACCGGGTCCTCCTTCGAGAAGTCCACGACGTAGTCGGCGCCGAGGCGCTTCGCCATCTCCAGCCGCGCCGGCACGCGGTCCACGGCGATGATCGTCGTGGCCCCCATCAGCTTCGCGCCCGCCGTGGCGCAGAGGCCGATCGGGCCCTGGGCGAAGATTGCCACCGCGTCGCCGATGCGGATCCCGCCGCTCTCCGCGCCGGCGAAGCCAGTGGACATGATGTCGGGGCACATCAGCACCTGCTCATCCGTCAGCTCGTCCGGCACGGGGGCGAGATTCACCATCGCGTCGGGCACCAGCACGTATTCCGCCTGGCAACCGTCGATCGTGTTGCCGAGCTTCCAGCCGCCCATCGGCTTCCAGCCATACTTCGTCCCGGCGCCATCCTGTGCGCAGAAGCCGCAGAGGCAGGCATTGGAATGACCCGAAGGCGTGATGGCGCCGGCGATGACGCGCTGTCCCTCGCGATATCCCCGCACCGCGGAGCCCAGGCGCTCGATCACGCCAACCGGCTCGTGTCCGAGGGTAAGGCCCTTGGCGACCGGATACTCGCCTTTGACGATGTGGACGTCGGTACCGCAGATCGTCGTCGTGGTGATGCGCAGCAGGGCGTCGAGCGGCCCCACTTCCGGAATGGGCTTCTCCTGAAGCTGGATTCGGCCGGGCTCGACGAACACGGTAGCCTTCATGGTGCGCGGCATGGCCGGTCTCCCCTTCTGGTCAGGCGAGATTTCTGGTCGCAACGCGGGAAGAGGCGCCTTGATCCACCGCAAGGTGGGGTTGTCCCGCCTTCGCTATTCGGCAGAGCGGATCATGGCGGCGCGCTTGGGCGCAGCGCGGCCTTGCGTGCTCCCAGTGGCTGGCGCGGCGCCTCGACGGCGGGTCGTGGCCCTTGTGCGGCCTTGTCCGGCCGATGCAGCACTGTCCCCGGTGGGGCCGCCCGCCGCCGGAGCTCGAGGAGCAGGCCGATGCGAGGATTGGCGATCGCCGGAAGCTCCCGGCCACGACGGCGTGAGGGGCATTCCAGGGGCGAGACCCTGGCGCCCGTCGGCGCGCGCGGCCCTGCGGGCGTCGGTCTCGAATCTCGTTGGCGCGGGGCGACGCAGTCGCAAGGATCAGGGGGCCGTCCCCATCTCAGGGTCGCCTCCGCGTGACCCCGGCATCGCAAGGAGCCTGACCATGCCCGACCCGATCGGCTACCGTCGGCCCGACCCGGCCACGCAGCCGCCCTACGATCTGCCTACCTACGGCAGTACGCGCCCGCGCCATCCGAAGCAGCCGCTGGTCCGCGTGCCGCACACGCTCAGCGAGGTGACCGGGCCGCGCATGTCGCCGGCCTGGTACGCGCCGCACGACGACCTCTCCCGTCACAACGGCAAGGAGGCGCTCGGCGAGCGCATCATCGTCGCGGGCCGCGTCCTCGACGAGGACGGACGCCCTGTGCGCGGCGCCCTGGTGGAGGTCTGGCAGGCCAATGCCGCCGGCCGCTACCACCATCCGGCGGACCAGCACGACGCGCCGCTCGATCCCAACTTCCTCGGCCGCGGGCGCGTCTTCACCGACGAGGAGGGGAACTACCGCTTCACGACCATCCGCCCCGGCGCCTATCCCTGGCGCAACCATGCCAATGCCTGGCGGCCGGTGCACATCCACTTCTCGCTGTTCGGCGCGGGCCTTGCGCAGCGGCTCATCACCCAGATGTACTTCCCGGGCGATCCGCTGCTCGCCTATGACCCGATCTTCCAGTGCACGGCGGACGAGGCGGCGCGCAACCGGCTGATCGCGCAGTTCGATATCGCGATCACCCAGCCGGAATGGGCGCTGGGCTACCGCTTCGACATCATCCTGCGCGGCCGCGAGGCCACGCCCTTCGAGGACGGCGCGGGAGCACACTGACATGACCGCCGCGACCACGAGCCAGACCGCCGGTCCCTACTGGCACCTGATCGACTTCCCCGAATGGGCCGACCTGCTGCGCCCGGACGGCCCCAACGCCGGCATCGAGGGCGGCGAGCGCATCGTTCTGACCGGCCGCATCACGGATGGCGACGGCGCGCCCGTCACCGACGCGATGGTCGAGATCTGGCAGGCCGACCCCGAGGGCCGCTACGACGGCGCCTTCCACGGCTTCGGCCGCTGCGGCACCGACGCGAACGGCATGTTCCGCTTCGTCACCCTGAAGCCCGGCCCGGTGCCCGGCCGCGGCAACCAGACCCAGGCGCCGCATGTGGTGCTCACGCTGTTCGCCCGCGGCCTGCTCAAGCAGCTCGTCACGCGCCTCTACTTCGAAGGCGAGAAGCTCAACGAGACAGACCCGCTGCTGCAGTCCATCGAGCCGGCGCGCCGCGGCACGCTGATCGCGCGCCCGACCGGCACACCGGGCGAATGGCGGCTCGACATCCGCCTGCAGGGCGAAAACGAGACCGTCTTCCTCGACGTCTGAGGCGCCCGCTACGCCTCCACCACCACGTAGTCCTCCTCCACGCGCACCGGGAAGGTCTCCAGCACATAGGGACCTTCCTGGGTGAGCGCCGCGCCGCTCTCGACGTGCGCGGGGAAGGCGCGCGTGCGGGTGCGGTTGGGGTCGTGCCGGGACTTGCCGGTGCGGATGTCGAACTCCCACTGGTGCCAGGGGCAGCGCAGGATCTCGCCCTTGCGGTCGTAGTGGAACACTCCCGGCTCGTCGCTCTCGACCAGGCCGCAGAGCTTGCCGCCCGAAAGCCGCCCGCCCTGGTGCGGGCAGCGGTCGAGCAGGGCGAAGAACTCGCCCTCGAGGTTGAACACCACGATGCGCCGGCCCGCGCCGGCCTCGACCACCTTGCGCCCGCCCGGCGGGATCTCCGCCACGGGCGCCACCACATAGCGTGCTGCCATCAGACTGCCGGGATTCCGTAGAGAGCGCGCGCGTTGGCGCCGAAGATGTCACGCCGGCGTTCCGCCGGGATGAAGGAGGGGAAGGCGGTCCGCGGGTCGTCGAAGTCCCAGTGCGGATAGTCGCTCGCGTAGAGGATGCGGTCCCAGCCGATCCAGCTCATCACGTCCAGCAGATGCTCGGGCTGCTCCGGCTCGTCGATGGGCTGGGTCGAGACGTAGAAATGCTCGCGCAGGTACTCGGAGGGCGCGCGCTTCAGGTGCGGCACCTCGTCCTTCAGCTTCCGCCAGTGCTTGTCGAGCCGCCAGCCGAGCGAGGGAATCCAGGCGAAGCCGCACTCGATCATCAGGATCTTCAACGTCGGGAAGCGCTCGAACACGCCTTCGACGATCAGGCTGGCGACCTGGGCCTGGCAGGAGGTGGCATGCTCGCTCACCTCCTCGATGTAGAAGCTTGGCCAGCCGCCGTTCGTCATCGCCCAGCCGGAATAGCCGAAGGCGTGGAAGGCGACCGGCAGCCCGGCCTCGCAGGCGGCCTCGTAGATCGGCCAGTAGCGCTTGCGGCCGAGCGGCTCGGCGGTGCGGCTCAGCAGCAGCACCTGGACGAAGCGGGGATCGCCGGCGCGGCGGCGGATCTCGCGCGCCGATGCCTCTCCATCCTCATAGGGCACGACGACGGAGGCGCGCAGGCGCGGCTCGTCCTTGAGCCAGCGCTCGAGCTGCCACTCGTTCACCGCATAGGTCATCGCGGCGCTGAGGGCATCGTTCTGGTCGCCCTGGCCCGAAGGCTGCAACGGGTTCAGCACGCCGATGTCGATGCCGTGGTAGTCGAGGTGCTGCTGGCGCATGAAGTCGAGGTCGGTCCCCGGCAGCTTGCCCGGCGGCCAGGCATCGCGGCGGCTCGCGAACGGCGCGGCCTTGGGGAAGGGGTAGCCCTTCGCGAAGCCGTGCCGGGCCCGGATGCCGTAGGTCTGGACCCGGTGCCACATCTCGGTGCTGAGCCAGGGACGGTACTCCTCCAAGCTCAACGGCCGCGGATGGATGTCGCAGTCGAAGAGGCCGAGCGTCGCGACAGCGGGGCGCCCGGGTGCTGCGATTGGGCGGACGACGTTCATGACGACACTCCCTCCTCCCGCAGCCGCGCATAGGTGGCGAGCGGGTTGTCCACCATGATCTTCGGCAGGAGATCCGCCGGCAGGCCCGGCGGCGCGATGGCGTCGCCGTCGAACTGCCAGTGCGGCCAGTCCGAGGCCCAGAGCAGCAGCTCGTCCGAGCGCAGATGGTCGAGCAGCCGGCGCACCGTGTCGGGATCCTCCGGTGCGTCGAAGGGCTGCACGGTCAGGCGCACATGGTCGCGCACGATCTCGGCCGGCGAGCGGTCCACCCAGGGCACCTCGAAGCGCACGCCCTTCCAGGTCTTGGTCAGGCGCCAGAGGAAGGCTGGCAGCCAGGTCACGCCGGATTCCAGCAGCACCACCTTGAGGCCGGGGAACTTGGTGAACACGCCCTCGGTCACCAGGCTTGCCAGCGTGCTCTGGAAGCCCTGCTGGTGCGCGACGTAGTCCTCAAGATACCAGGACGGCCAGCCGATCGAGGTCACCGGGTGGCGGTAGGCGCTGCCGGCATGGATCGCCAGCGGCAGGCTGTGCCGCTCCAGCGCCGCATAGACCGGCCAGAAGGCGCGCCGGCCGGCCGGGATCTCGCCCATCGCCAGGATCATCGCCTGCACGAAACGCCGGTCCGGGGCGAGGCGTTCGATCTCCGCCACCGCGTGCTCCGGGCTGTGCATGGGCAGCACGATGGAGGCGCGCAGCCGGCTGTCGCGATCCAGCCACTCGGCACGCACCCAGTCGTTCAGCGCGCGCGAGAAGGCGGCGGACATGTCCTCGCTGAACGGGAGCTGAACCGGGAAGAGGCAGTTGAGGATGCCGATATCGGCGCCGAAGCGGTCAAGCGCCTCGGTCTGAAGTTGCGCCAGGGTGGCGCCGGCGCGTCCTCCCTTGGGACGCCAGTCGGCGCGCGCGGTGATCGGCGCGTTGGGCGGATAGGACGCGGTCTCGAGCACCTCCATCCCGCGGTCCTCGACGCTGTCACGCCAGTAGGGCTCAAGATAGGGCGCAAGGGCGGCGAAACCCGTCACTGCCGGGTGCAGGTCGCAGTCGATCGCGCGAGGCGGCCGTGGCACGATTGGGACATCCTCCTTCGCCGGCGCTGAACCGGCGTGCCCATACCATTGCGGGAAGCGCCCTTCCGGGCAATGGGCGAGCGCATCGCGGCCGGTTGAACCGCGCGCAGCCGGCTCCGCCCAGGCTCACATCGGCTCGACCCGCGCCGCGCAGTACTTGAAGCCCGGGATCTTGCCGAAGGGATCGAGCTTCGGGTCGGTCAGCAGGTTCGCCGCCGCTTCGCGATAGGCGAAGGGGATGAACACCATCCCCTCGGGCAGGCCCGGATCCTCGCGCGCGGCGCACTCGATCGCGCCGCGCCGTGTCGCCACGCGCAGCCGTGCGCCGGGGGCGAGGCCGAGGCGGCGCAGCTCCGCCGGCGCGAGGGAGGCGGTCGGCCCCGGCTCCAGCGCATCCAGCACGCCGGTGCGGCGGGTCATCGCCCCGGTATGCCAATGCTCCAGCTCGCGGCCCGTGGTCAGCACCAGCGGGAAGTCCGTGTCCGGCATCTCGTGCGGATCGGTGAGGCCGGCCGGGACCAGGCGCGCGCGGCCGTCCGCGGTGGGGAAGCGGTCGCGGAAGACGATGTCCTCGCCGGGCGCGTCGGGGTCAGGGCAGGGATAGACGACGCTGCCTTCGCGCTCCAGCCGTTCCCAGGTGATGTTGGCGAGGGAGGGCATGGCGCGCGCCATCTCGGCGAACACCTCGCGCGGATGCGCATAGGACCAGTCGAGGCCGAGCCGGCGAGCCATGTCCACGATGATCGCGAGGTCCTGCCGCGCCTCGCCGGGCGGCTCCAACACCTTGCGGCCCATCTGCACCTGCCGGTTGGTGTTGGTGACGGTGCCATCCTTCTCCGGCCAGGCGGAGGCGGGCAGCACCACGTCGGCCAGTGCAGCGGTCTCGGTCAGGAACAGGTCCTGCACGACGAGGTGGTCGAGGCGCGCGAGCCCGGCGCGCGCATGTGCCGCGTCCGGGTCGGACATCGCCGGGTTCTCGCCCATAATGTACATGCCGCGGATCTCGCCGCGCCAGGCGGCGTCGAGGATCTCCACCACGGTCAGGCCGGGCTGCGGGTCGAGTCGCGAGCCCCAGAGCTCTTCGAGGAAGGTCCGCGTCGCCGGATCCTGCGTGCGGCGGTAGTCCGGGAACATCATCGGGATGAGCCCGGCGTCGGAGGCACCCTGCACGTTGTTCTGCCCGCGCAGGGGATGCAGCCCCGTCCCCGGCCGTCCGACCTGGCCGCAGAGCAGGGCGAGGGCGATCAGCGCGCGGGCGTTGTCCGTGCCGTGCACCGACTGGCTGATCCCCATGCCCCAGAGGATCAGCGCCGCCCGCGCCTGCGCATAGAGCCGTGCGACGCGGCGGATCTGCGCCGCGGGCACGCCGCAGACGCTCTCCATCGCCTCCGGGCTGTAGGCGGCGAGGTGCTGGCGCAGCGCCTCGAAGCCCTCGACGCGCGCCGCGACGAATTGCCGGTCGTGCAGCCCCTCCGTCACGATCACGTGCAGCATGGCGTTGAGCAGCGCGACATCCGCGCCGGGGCTGAAGCGCAGCACCTCCGCTGCGAAGCGGTCGAGGCCGTTGCCGCGCGGGTCCGCCACGATCAGCGTCGCGCCGCGCTTCGCCGCGTCCTTCAGGAAGGTCGCCGCGACCGGATGGTTCTCGGTCGGCCGTGCGCCGATGACGAAGATCAGGTCGGCGTCCTTCGCCGCGGTGAAGGGCGCGGTGACGGCGCCCGACCCGATCCCCTCCAGCAGCGCCGCGACCGAGGCGGCGTGGCAGAGTCGCGTGCAGTGGTCCACGTTGTTCGTGCCGAAGCCGGTGCGCACCAGCTTCTGGAACAGATAGGCCTCCTCGTTCGAGCCCTTGGCCGAGCCGAAGCCGGCCAGCGCGTTGGGCCCATGGGCGTCACGGATGCGGGCGAGGCCGCGCGCGGCGCGGTCCATCGCCTCCTCCCAGCTCGCCTCGCGGAATTTCGCGCGGGCGCGGGCGGGGGCGAGGCAGTCGGCAGGGTCCTTCGCCGCGCCCTCGATGCGGACCAGGGGGCGCATCAGCCGGTCCGGATGGTGCAGATAGTCGGATCCGAAGCGGCCCTTGACGCAGAGGCGGTTGCGGTTGGCCGGCCCGTCGCGCCCGACAACCTCCTGGATGCGGTTGTCGCGCACGCGGAAGCCGACCTGGCAGCCGACGCCGCAATAGGGACAGACGCTCGCCACCTCGCGCTCCGCCGGCGCGCCGCGGCGGCCTTGCGCGTCCACCACGCTCTTTGGCAGCAGCGCGCCGGTCGGGCAGGCCTGCACGCACTCGCCGCAGGCGACGCAGGAGGAGGTGCCCATCGGGTCCAGTAGGTCGAAGGCCACAGTCACGCCGATGCCGCGCCGCGCCAAGCCGATGACGTCGTTGTGCTGCACCTCACGGCAGGCGCGCTCGCAGAGGCCGCAGGCGATGCAGGCGTCGAGCCGCACCGCCATCGCCGGGTGCGACAGGTCCGGCGCCGGGCGCTCTGGCTCCGGCGCGAAACGCGATTCCGTGACGCCGAGCTTCGCCGCCCAGCGCGCAAAGCCGCCCGTCGCATCGCGTGCCTCGGCGCCGGGCTGGTCGGCGAGTAGCAGCTCGAACACCATCCGCCGCGTTCGTTTCGCCCGCTCGCTCGCCGTGCGCACCACCATCCCCGGCCTCGGCGTGCGGATGCAGGAGGCGGCGAGGACGCGCTCGCCCTCGATCTCCACCATGCAGGCGCGGCAATTGCCGTCCGGCCGGTAGCCCGGGCGCGGGAGGTGGCAGAGATGCGGAATCTCGATGCCGAGCCGCGTCGCGACGGTCCAGATCGTCTCGCCGGGCGCGGCCTCGACCTCGCGGTCGTCCAGGATGAAGCGGATCGGCTCGGTCACGGCACCGCCTCCGGGAAGAAGCGCAGCAGGGAGCGCACGGGGTTCATCGCCGCCTGGCCTAGGCCGCAGATCGAGCCGTCCGCCATCGCCGCCGCCAGCTCCTCGAGCAGCGCGCGGTTCCAGCGCGGCGCGTCCAGCATCCGCGCCGCCTTCGCCGTGCCGACGCGGCAGGGCGTACACTGGCCGCAGCTCTCGTCGCGGAAGAAGCGCACCAGGTTGCGCGCTGCCTCTCCGAGATCGTCCTGGTCGGACAGCACCACCACCGCGCCCGAGCCGACGAAGCAGCCATGCGGCTCCAGCAGGCCGAAATCGAGCGGCAGGTCGGCCATCGAGGCGGGCAGGATGCCGCCGGAGGCGCCGCCGGGCAGGTAGGCGACGAAGCGATGGCCCTCCGCCATGCCGCCGCAGAATTCCTCGATCAGTTCGAGCGCCGTGACGCCGGCGGGCGCCTCCACCGCGCCGGGCCGGCGCACGCGGCCAGAGACGCTGAACAGCCGCTTGCCGCTGCGCCCGCGCCTGCCTGCCGCGGCGAAGCGTGCCGCGCCGTCCGGCGTGCCGAGGATCTCCGGCAGCCACCACAGCGTCTCGACGTTGTGGATCAGCGTCGGGCGGCCGAACAGGCCATGCTCGCCGGGGTAGGGGGGCTTATGGCGCGGATAGCCGCGCTTGCCCTCCAGGCTCTCCAGCAGCGCCGTCTCCTCGCCGCAGATATAGGCGCCCGCGCCGCGGCGCAGGTGGATCGGCAGGCCGCCCGTGAGTCCCGCCGCCTCCAGCCTCGCGATCTCGCCCTGCAGCATGCGGAGCAGGTCCGGGTACTCGTCGCGCATGTAGATCCAGCACGCCTCCGCCGCGACCGCATGCGCGGCGAGCAGCATGCCTTCGAGGAAGCGGTGCGGGTCGCGCTCCAGGCAGGCGCGGTCCTTGAAGGTGCCGGGCTCCCCCTCGTCGGCGTTCACCACCAGGTATCGCGGGGCGGGATGGGCGAGCACGGCGC
>JADGHI010000121.1 GCA_019689515.1 Acetobacteraceae bacterium
CTACAACTGCCGCAGGCTTCACCGCCTGCGGCAGGCATGACCTCGCCACCCGCGGCACCAAAACGTCGGCCGCGGACGCAAACCCGACAGGCTGCTAGCGGCACGCTGATCCTGACCGACACGGTGCAGGCGCTCGAGCCCGCGCGGCTCGACCTGCCCACGCGCCTCTTTGCCGGCGCCGTCGGCGCAACGCGGGGCGAGACGCCGGCCCATCTGCGCTGGGCGCTGGGCGACGCGGCGCACCGCGCGGCGAACCGCGCGGCGGCGGAGCGTCTGATCGCCTGGGCGCCGCAGCGGGTGATCTTCGCCCATGGCGCCTGGTTCCGGGACGACGCCCCGGCGCGGCTGGAACGGGCCTTCGCCTGGCTGCTGCGGGGCTGAGCCGCGCCCCCGCGGCACGTGACCACGGCGCACACCGTTGTGCCCCCCGCCCGTCCGTGGAACCCTGTCGCCAGCGCCACCGCAAGGATGCCGCCCGCCATGAGCCACCTCGTCCACCGCAGCCTGCGCCGCGACCCGCCCATCGCCGTCTCCGGCATGGGCATCTACCTCTACGATGCCGATGGCCGCGAGGTGATCGACGGCTCCGGCGGCGCCGCCGTCGCCTGCCTCGGCCACGGGCACCCGAAGGTGCTCGCGGCGATGAAGGCGCAGATGGAGAAGCTCTGCTACGCCCACACCGCCCTCTTCTCCTGCGAGAGCGCGGAGCGGCTCGCCGACATCATGGTCGGCCATGCGCCGGGCGGCCTGACCCACGCCTATTTCTGCTCCTCCGGCTCGGAGGGGAACGAGGCCGCGCTGAAGATGGCGCGGCAGTACTTCCTCGAGATCGGCCAGCCGCAGCGCACGAAGTTCATCGCCCGCCGGCAGAGCTATCACGGCAACACCCTCGGCGCGCTTGCGGCCGGCGGCAACGCGATGCGCCGCAAGCCCTACCTGCCGATCCTCTCGGACGCGTTCAGCCACGTCTCGCCCTGCTACGCCTACCGCGACCGGCGCGACGACGAGAGCGACGAGCAGTACGTCGCCCGCCTCGCCGCCGAGCTGGAGGCGGAGTTCCAGCGCCTCGGCCCGCAGAACGTCATCGCCTTCATCGCCGAGACGGTGGTCGGCGCGACGCTCGGCTGCGTCACCGCGCTGCCCGGCTACTTCAAGGCGGTGCGCGAGATCTGCGACCGCCACGGCGCGCTGCTGATCCTCGACGAGGTGATGAGCGGCGTCGGCCGCTGCGGCACCATGCACGCCTGGGAGCAGGAGGGGATCACGCCCGACATCCAGGTGGTCGCGAAGGGCCTCGGCGGCGGCTACCAGCCGATCGGCGGCATCCTCGTCTCCGGCCGCGTGATCGAGGGGCTCGCCTCCGGCAGCGGCGCCTTCATGCACGGCCACACCTACCAGGCGCACCCGATGGCCTGCGCGGCGGCCGTCGCGGTGCAGGAGGTGATCCGCGAGGAGAACCTGCTCGAGAACGTCCGGCGCATGGGCGAGCGGCTGGAGCAACGGCTGACCGAGCGCCTCGGCAACCACCACCATGTCGGCGACATCCGCGGCCGCGGCCTGTTCTGGGCCGTCGAGCTGGTGCGCGACCGCGCCAGCAAGGAGGTCTTCGACCCGGCGCTGAAGCTGAACGAGCGGGTGAAGATGGAGGCCTATGCGCGCGGCCTCGCCTGCTACCCGATGGGCGGCACGATAGACGGCCGGCTGGGCGATCACGTGATCCTCTCGCCGCCCTACACGGTCACTGCGGAGCAGATCGACACGATCATCGAGCGGTTCGGCGACGCGGTGGAGGCTGCCTGCGCGAGCGTGTCCGGCTGAGGGAAGGAGAGCCCCCGCGCCTCCTTCGTCGTCTCGTCCTTGCCCCGGCGGCGCTCGCGGGCGGCATTGGCACGGTGCCTTAACGCGGACCCTCAACGCGGTCCGCTGGCATGGCCAGATAATCTGCGGCGTGTCGCGGGGCTTCGCCGGCTTCCCCGCGCCCAGCAGCCGCGACGAGATGAGCGGCCTCGACGCCGACTGTTGCCGCGCACTGGCCTTCGCGGTGCTCGGCGACGCCACCATGGCGCGCTTCGTGCCGCTCACCGCACAGGCGCTTCGCCGCGCTGCAGCCGCGTGAGATCGACGTGCCCTACCGCAATTCGACGCAGACCTTCCTGCGCGACAACTCGCTCGGGCTCCATCAGGGGCCGGCGAATTTCCAGGACGGCCAGGGTTTCGCGATACGGCGCGACGCCGCCGCTGCGACGCGATGACTCAGGACCGCTCCGCGTCCGCCAGCACCTTCTCCACGGTCGCGCCCAACCCGGCGGACCATGCCTCGCTTGCGGCGGAACGCTGTGAGGCACGCCAACGCATGACGCTCGCGCGCCCCGGACGAGAACTGTGTGCCTTTGCCGGGGGCTCCGACACCATGTTGCCGGCCGATCAGCCCGCAGCTCCCGGCCTCGGCCGTTCCACCGCTACGCGGTCCAGGACCTGCTGCGCGCCCGGTGCCGCGCTGTAGGCGCCGACACCGCTGCCGGTACTGATCCGGCGATCCTGTCGGATTTTGATACGGGTTTCTGGCTAGGCCGGAAGTGGGATCGTCTATCTATACAGCGCGAGGTGGGCCGCCGCGGCTCGACGTTGGTCCCAAGCCCGCGAAACGGAAGGCCGTCACAGCCGGGCCGACAGCCCCGGCGCGGAGAACTGCTTTTATGCCCCGGATTTTCCCGCTCTGGGTGATCAACGGATTGATTTATTGATCTGGGGTGTACCCGCAACCCGATGCGGCGCAGAACGCAGGGGGCAGGAGCAGGAATCCCCTGGCCGGTGTTGAGGCGGGGCCGAGAATAGCGACAGACGGCGCCCGATTCTGCTCTTCAGCAGGGTGCAGTCATCCAGCAGCGGCATGACGCGGGCAGAGACGTACGGGGAGACCCGCTTCTTCCGGCGCGATGCGCGATGGCCACGGCACGAAAGGCCCAGGAGGAACCCATGAAATTGTGGCCCTACTTCACCAAGGCGGTTGCGGCCCCCGCGGTGGTCGGGATGTGCGTCCTTGCGCCGGCTCCGGGTGCGCGCGCGGCGGACGCGGTCGATCCCGACGCCCAAGGCGTGCTCGCTGCCATGTCGAGCTATCTGGGAGGCCTGGGGAGCTTCTCGGTCGAATACGCCGCCGTCGACGAGATCGTCACCCCTGAGGGCGAGAAGCTGCAGTTCATCCACTCGGGCGAGATCACGGTGCAGCGGCCGGACCGGATGCGCGCAACCCGCAGGGGCGCGGCCGGCGCCGCCGAAGTGTTCCTCGACGGCGGAGCGCTCACCCTCTTCGGGACGGAAGCCAACGGATACCTGCGACTCCCCGCGTCCGGCATCGACGCCGCGATCGATGCCGTGCGCCGCCTGGGGTTCGACGCGCCCGGCGCCGATCTCCTCGCCTCCAAGCCGTTGGACAGCTCGACGACGGACGTGACCAGCGGCGCCCACATCGGGATGACCTTCATCGACGAGGCCCAGGTGCACCAGCTCGCCTTCCGCGGCGCGGAGGTGGATTGGCAGTTGTGGGTGACGACCGGGGACAGGCCGCTGCCGGTCCGACTCGTGATAACCACCAAAACGGTCAGTGGCGCGCCGCAATATACGCTGCAGCTCAGAAACTGGAACGTCGCGCCGCAGATCGACGCCGCGCGGTTCGCGTTCACGCCGCCGCAGGGCGCACGGCCGCTCGATCCGAATTCGGTCTCGGTCAATGCCGTCGGCGACATGACCATCAAGAGGGAGTGAGCAGAGCCATGTCGAGCAGCCTGAAGGTGGCCATTGGCATCCTGGCGTTCGCCTTCGTCATGGCGGCGAATCCGGTGTCGTACGTGCGTCACGCGTCCTGGACGTCAACCGCCGAGGCGGTGGTGGGCCGTCCGGCTACGCCGGTCAGCGTCGCCGGCGTGGCGCGGCGCACAACGCGGCGCTGCATGGCGGGCGTGTACTATTGCTAGACGCCCGTCCTCGGAACGCCGTTCGGCGCCGGTGAGAGACGTCGGTGGCGGGACAGGGCGCACCGCGCCACGCTGGTTCGTGCCGCCGTGGCGTTGGCGGGCCTGAGGGGTTATGGGCGGTCGGGGCAGCGCCCAATCCTTGTCGGGACCTCCTACGCCATCACTTCCCTCAGCAGGAGCCCTGCGCTGCGTGTGGGCGGAGACGCCCGCGTGGCAACGACGGTCTGCTTCGGCTCGAACTCGACGTTCCTGTGCCATTCCGAAGCGGGCTCTGAACGCGATCCGTGCGGTCAGAAACTACGGCGAGCTGTTCGAGCGCAATGTCGGCCAGGCGAGCCCGCTCAGCTCCAGCGGGAGCTGAATGGGCTGTGGACCCGCGGCGGGCTCATGGACGCGCTTCCGTTCCGCTGAACGCGCACGAACCATCCCATCCGGGCGGCGTTGTCCCTCGGCACGGGACGACATGAGGATGACACGGATGGACAAGGACCGCATCGAGGGCGCCGCAAAGCAGGCCAAGGGCTCCATCAAGAAGGGCGTCGGCGAGCTGACCGGCGACGAGAAGATGAAGGCCGAAGGCCAGGCCGAAAAAGCCGCGGGCAAGGTGCAGAACACGGTCGGCGGCGCCAAGGACGCGGTGCGCGACGCGGTGCACGGCAAGGACCGCGGCTGACACGGCCCGCGCCGCGGAGCGCGTGAAAGAAGCCCTCCCCCGCGACTGTGGGGGAGGGTTTTCTGTATGTGCGGTGGCATCGCGCACGCGGCGTCACGTCGCGTCCGCGGGCATCGCCACCGCCTCGCAGAGCCAGGGCCGCATGTCAGCGCGGGCCGGTTGCACTTGTCCGTCCGGCGCCGGAGGCGGGAATCCTCCTCCCATGCGGGGGTGCAGTTCGGATCGTTGATCGAGGAGGAACCGCCAGGCCTTGCCCCGCAGCCGGGCACGCGCCGGCCGCTCCTTTGCGGCTGCGACTCGCTCTCGAGGCGCGGGGCGTTCGTCGGGTCGCGAGTGTTGCAGCAGAAGCCGGCAAGGCGTGAATCCAGGAGGCCGCCTCGGTCCCGCCCGCCGTTATCCTGCGACGGCAGTGGCAACGGCCGGTGATGCCGCGCCGTAGCGGGCGCGGAAGGCCGCGGAAAAGGCCGGCGCCACCTCCGCCGCAAAGCGCGCGAGGCTCTCGCGCTGGAGCGACTTCGGGAAGCCCGGCGTGGTCGAGCCGACCAGGAAGTAGTCGAAGCCCACCGCCGCCAGCGCCGCCACGCGCGCGCGGATCGTCTCCGGGCTGCCGACCAGGTTCATCGCCATGTAGGGGCCGAGCGCATCCGGATTCGTCAGCTTGCGCAGGTTGGCGAACATCCGGCTGAAGTCCTTGTAGTCCTCGATCCCCTCCCAGGGATTCCGGTCCACCTCGTAGTGCCGGCATTGCAGCTCGAAATAGGCCGGGAAGTAGCGCCGGCCGAGCGCCTGCGCCTCCGCGTCCGTGTCCGCCACCAGCAGCTTGATCGAGACCGGCAGATGCACGCCCGCCGTCGCGCTGCCCGTCTCCTCCGCGCGTGCCCGCCAGGTGCCGAGGATCTTCGCCAGCAGGTGGTCCGGGAAGGTGGAGAGGCAGAGCGGTGGCAGGCCCTGCTCCGCCATGATCGCCGCGCTGCCCGGGCTGCCGATCGCGCCGTAGAACCGGACCGGCTTCTCTGGCAGCGGCGTCGGCCGCAGCGTGATCGGGTTGGGCACGCGGTAGTACTTGCCCTCGAAGGTAAAGGGCTCGCCCGAGAGCGCGAGGCGGATGACGCGCACCGCCTCCGCGAAGCGGCCGCGCGCTTCGCGCATGTCCACGCCGAAGGCGTCGTATTCCAGCTTCGCCGTGCCCCGCCCGATGCCGATGTGCAGCCTGCCACGCGTCAGGTTGTTGAGCATGGACAGCTCCTCGGCCACCCGCAGCGGGTGGTGCCAGGGCAGCACCAGCACCGCCGTGCCGAGGCCGAGATCGGGGCATTCGCGCGCGATGTGCGAGAGCAGCAGCAGCGGGCTCGGCGTCGGGAAGTAGTCGCTGAAATGGTGCTCCAGCATCCACGCCGCCTCGAAGCCGAGCCCGGCGCCGAAGGCACAGAACTCCACCACGTCCCGGTAGAGCACCTGGTCGGGCTCCGGCCGGTCGGAGGCGGGCGAGGCCTGGAAGGCAAAGGTGAGGTCGCGAACGGCTGGCTCGGCCATCGTGTGGTGTTTCCTCCGCGCGGTTCCGGCACAGGGTGGCGCAGCGGCGCGGCCCTGCCAACCGCCAGCCGGCTGCCTGCCGCCCGCCCGGCGGCATGCCCCCTGTCGCAAGCGCGGCGCCGGTGGCAGGCTGGCACCCCGGCTTCGCCGCAACGCGCAAGGAGGAGGAAACATCGGATGGCACGCTTCGATGGCAAGGTGGTGCTGATCTCCGGCGGTGCCCGCGGCCAGGGCGCAGCCGAGGCCCGCATGCTGGTCGCCGAGGGCGGCAAGGTCGTGATCGGCGACGTGCTGGAGGAGGAAGGCCGCGCCCTCGCCGCCGAGCTCGGTCCCTCCTCTGCTCTGTTCCTCCGCCAGGACGTGACCGAGGAGGCCGACTGGAACCGCGCCGTCGCCGCCGCCGTCGAGACATTCGGCGGGCTGCACGGACTCGTGAACAACGCCGGCATCTACATCCCGAAGACCCTGATGGAGACCGATGCCGCGCTGTTCGAGCGGCACATGCGGGTCAACCAGCTCGGCTGCTTCCTCGGCATGAAGGCCGTGGTGCCGGCGATGGAGCGCGCGGGCGGCGGCTCGATCGTGAACATCTCCTCCGTCGCCGGGCTGCGCGGCTCGCCCGGCGCCATCGCCTACAGCGCGACGAAGTGGGCGCTGCGCGGGATGACCAAGGCCGCCGCGGTGGACCTCGCGCCGCGCGGCATCCGCGTGAACTCCGTCCATCCGGGGCCGATCGACACCGACATGCTGAAGGTGCGCACGCCGGAGCAGAACCGCGCCCGGGTGGAGCTGGTGCCGATGAAGCGCATGGGCACGGCGGAGGAAGTCGCGAAGCTGGTGCTGTTCCTGCTCTCCGACGACAGCGCCTACATCACCGGGGCGGAGGTCGCGATCGACGGCGGCGCCACCCTGTAGCGCGGACGCCGCCGCGACGGCCGGCCGGCCCGCCGCGCGCGGACACCAGGTGCGGGAGGGAGCGGATTCATGCTGCGCAGGAGTCTCCTCGCCGCCGGAGGCGCCGCCGCGCTCGGCGCGCCCCGCCGAGGCATCGCCGCCGAGGAGGCGGTGGACGTTGCGATCGTGCTGGCCGTGGACGTCTCCCGCTCGATCGACGAGGACGAGGCGCGGCTGCAGCGCGAGGGCTACCGCCGGGCGGTGAGCGATCCCCGCATCGTCGCGGCCATCCGCGGCGGCATGATCGGCGCGATCGGCCTCGCCTATGTCGAATGGGCCGGCATCGAGTACCAGCGGCTGGTGATCCCCTGGACCCGCATCGCGACGCAGGCGGATGCGGATGCCTGGGCGGAGGCCCTGGACCGCGCGCCGCGCTCCGCGCATCGGCGGACCTCGATCTCAGGCGGCATCGCCTTTTCCCGGGCGATCCTCGCCACGGCGCCATGGGAGGCGACACGCCGGGTGATCGACGTCTCCGGCGACGGGATGAACAACAGCGGTCCCCCGGCCGAGGAGGCGCGCGACCAGGCGGTCGAGGACGGCATCGTGATCAACGGCCTGCCGATCCTGAACGGCCGCCCACCCCTCGGCGTCGGCCTGGCGCTGGAGGACTACTTCCGCGAACGGGTGATCGGCGGCCCCGGCGCCTTCGTCATCGCGGCGGAGGACTTCGAGAGCTTCGGCCAGGCGGTCCGGCGAAAGCTGCTGCGCGAGATCGCGGGGCGGTCCGCTTCGGCAGCCTGACCGAGCGCGCCACCCGCACGGCCGCCGCCGGTCGGTGGCGGATTCCGGTAGGCGCGGCCCCGATCCGCGCCATAGGATCTGGCAAAACAAGATGGGGGGAGGAAATCAATCCATGCGGACACGCCGCTCGACCCTTGTCCTCGGCCTGGCGCTGGCTGCCGCCCTTGCCGGCGCTCCGCCGTCCGCCGCCCGGGCCGAGTTCCCCGACCGCCCGCTCCGCCTGATCAGCGGCTTCGCCGCGGGCGGCGCGAGCGACCTCATCGCCCGCATGATCGCCGAGGCGGCTTCGCCGATCATCGGCCAGCGCATCGTGGTGGAAAACCGCACCGGAGCGAACGGCGTGATCGGCGCCGCGGAGACCGTGCGCGCCGGCGCGGACGGCTACACCGCCTTCCAGTGCCCGATGAGCACGCTCGCGATCGCGCCGCAGCTCCAGGGCGCGACCCTGCCGCTCGACCCGGGCGTCGAGCTGGTGCCGGTGGCCAATCTCGCGCTCTCCTCCTACGGGCTGGTCGTGCGCGCCAACGGCCCCTATCGCAACCTCGCCGACCTGCTCGCCGCGGCGCGGGCGCGGCCGGGCCAGATCACCTTCGCCAGTGCCGGCGTCGGCTCGGCGCAGCACCTCTCGGGTGAGCTGCTCAAGCGCCTCGCCGGGGTGGACATGGTGCATGTGCCCTATCGCGGCGCGGCGCCTGCGATCGTGGACATCCTCGGCGGCCGCACCGACTTCATGATCACCAACCTCGGTGATGCGGCGCGCCAGATCCAGGCGGGCGAGCTGCACCTGCTCGCGCAGGGCGATCCCTCGCGCTTCCCGCTCTTCCCCGATGTCCCCCGCATCGCCGACACCGTGCCGGGCTTCGAGGTGACGGGCTGGTTCGGCATCTGCGTGCCGCGCGGCTCGCCGGCCGAGGCGATCCGCCGCTGGGCCGCGGCCGTCCGCCAGGCCATGGCCGATCCCGCGCTCGTCAGGCGCCTGCAGGATGCCGGCTTCACGCCGCATTTCGAGGACACGGAGGCCTTCACCCGCCGGCTGGAGCAGGACCGCCGCACCTGGCGCGAGGTGATCCAGGCGGGCAGCATCCGCGCGAACTAGGCCGCGCACGGCGGCATTCCGCCGCACACTCGGAACGTCCCATCAGCCGGCTTCCCGGAGGGGAGCCTGCGAGGCCGGCTGACGTTCCCATCGCGCCCGCGTCGCGCGAGCTTTCAAGCGGCGCAGGGAACGATGAGGTGACCGCATGACCAATCCCGCTCCCACCCCGCGCCGCAACGCCGGCCGTGTCCTCGCGCGCGGCGCCTTCACCCTGGCGCTCCTCGCCGGCACCGCCCTGACGCCGGGCATCGCGGCAGGCCAGACCGCCCCCGGTG
>JADGHI010000122.1 GCA_019689515.1 Acetobacteraceae bacterium
TCCAGTCCAGGATGGGGCCGAGGGCGGGACGCGCCTTCACCCACTCGGCGAGCTCCTCCGCGCTCGTGCCTTGAGCGCGCGCCAGGGTGTCTGCCGGGCTTTCGCCGGCGGCGTTTTCCCAGGCTTCGGCGGCCTCTGGGCTGAGCTTGCCGATGCGTCGGCGCAGCCGCACCAGGATCTGGTCGCGCACCGCGGCGCGGAAGGCCTGGTCGGTCGCCTCGGCGAGTTCGCGCAGCAACTGCTCGAAGGTGAGCTTCGGGTCGGCCACCACCGGCTTCATTTGCGTGAAGGCCTGGATGGCGTCGTATTGCCGCACGGCGTCGAAGACGCGGAAGGTCTCCTTGCCGATCTCGGGGCAGGGCCGTGTGGCGCGGCCGATCATCTGCTCGTAGAGGATCCGGCTGTTGACCCGGCGCAGGAAGACCAGGTTGACGATGGAGGGGACGTCCACGCCGGTGGTGAGCAGATCCACCGTCACCGCCACCTTGGGCAGCGCGTCGTTGCGGAAGCGGCGGATCATCTGGCCGGGCCTGTCGATGCTGCCGGTGATCTTGACGACCGCGCCATCCTCGATCCCGCCATAGGCCGCGGCGAACGCCTTCTTGAGCTCGTTCACCACCATGTCGGCATGGGCGTCGGTAACAGCGAAGACCAGCGTCTTGCCGGGCAGGCTCGGGTCGATGTGCTGGGCCAGTTCCTCGGCGACGACCCGGTTGAACTCCTGCGTCACGACGCGGCGATTGAAGCTCTCCACCTCGAAGTCGAGGTCATCCGGGGCGGTGGTGAGGTCGACGGACTGCGTCAGCGGGTCGAGCAGCGG
Organism: Acetobacteraceae bacterium; assembly: GCA_019689515.1. Classification (GTDB taxonomy): domain Bacteria; phylum Pseudomonadota; class Alphaproteobacteria; order Acetobacterales; family Acetobacteraceae; genus Caldovatus. The sequence continues at coordinate 821 of JADGHI010000122.1, forward strand.
CAGGTCCTCGCCCCGGCGGAAGTGGATGCCGGCCTGGGAGAGCGCCGTCTCGATGCGGATCGGCGGTTCCATGTCGATCAGGTAGCCGTCGATCACCGCCTCGCGCAGGCCGTAGGTGAAGACGGGGCGGCCGAAGATCTCGGTGGTATGCAGCGCGGGCGTTGCGGTCAGGCCGATCTTGACGGCGTCGAAGTGCTCCAGCACGCGGCGGTATTTCGAGATGTAATCGGCCTCGCTGCGGAAGGAGAGCTCGGTGTCGCCCATCTCGCGATCGAGCGTGTAGCCGCGGTGGCATTCGTCCACGACGATCAGGTCGTAGAGGTCCACCGGGGGCGTCTCCTCCGGCGTGGGCGCGTAGAGGACCCGCTTGACTAGGGACTGGATGGTGCAGATGTGCACCTTGGTCGCCTCGTCGGGGACGGCCTCGTTCAGCCCCTTCAGGCCGAAGATGTCGGCGAAGGTGTTGGCGCCGACGACGCGGGTGGTGCGGAACTCGCCGCCCGCCTGCTCGCCGAGCGAGGTGCGGTCGACCACGAAGCACACCCGCCGGAAGCGGCGCGTGGCGAGCAGCCGGTAGAGCATGGCGATGGCCAGCTTGGTCTTGCCGGTGCCGGTCGCCATGGCGAGCAGCAGGGTGCGGCGGCCATCCTCGGCGAGGTGGCGCTCGACGGTCTCAATGGCGCTGCGCTGGTAGGGCCGCAGCGCGAAGCCGAAGTCGAAGGGCTTCTGGGCGAGTTCGGCCTGTGCCTTCGCCTGGTCCTGGCCGAGCAGGGCGAGCAGGCCGTCCGGCGTGTACCAGTCGGAGAGGGCGCGGCTCAGGTTGGTCGGTGAGCGCACGTCGCGGAACCAGATGCCGGACTGGGTCTCGATCTGCTTCAGGTAACCGCGGCCGTTGGCCGAGAAGAGGAAGGGCACGCGGTAGGCCGGCTCCTGCCCCTGGCTGTCGGCGGGCCAGGGGCCGCCGGCCGGCAGTTCGAGACCGGCCTCGGGGAGGAAGCCCTGGGCGTAGCGCCCGGCCTGGGCAAGCGCCGCCGCGACATTGCGGTTGCGCCGCTTGGCCTCGACCACGCCGACGCAGGTGAGGCCGCAGAACAGGGCGTAGTCGGCCGGGCCGGTCGCGGTCGGCCACTCGGCAATGGCCATGTTCCGACCCTTGGCAGGGCGGGCGCCGGCGGCGTAGCGCAGGGTGCGGGTGTCGGCCTCCCAGCCGCGGGCACGGAGTTGGGCATCGATCCGATCGCGGGTGCTCGCTTCGTCGAGGTCGAGCGCCTCCGCGGCCTGGAAGGCAGCGAAGCTGATCGCGGCCTGTGCCGCGGGTGGCGCGGCCGCGGCGGCCTGCTGCAAGGCGGCCAGTTCGGCGGCTAGCGCCGCGCGGGCTGCCTGCTCCTCCGCGGCCAGCGCTTCCCACACGGCGCGGTCCGCAGCTTCTGCCCGGGCCCGCTCTTCGGCTGCTTCAGCGGCCTCGCGGGCGCGTTCTGCGGCTGAGAGGCTGGCGTCGCGCTCAGCCCGGAGGCGCTCGATCTCGGCCCGCAGTTCGGCCGAAGCGTCGGCCGGTGGGCGCGGCGGCTGGAAGGGACCGGGCTTGAACTTCGGGTCCCCGAAGGTGCGGTGGAAGAAGATGGCCAGTTGGCGGGCGAGCCGGAGCGCCGCCATGGCCTCGGCGTGATCGCCCTGGTGGCCATGGGTCGCGACGTTCCCCCGCCGCCGCAGATCGTGGAACACGTCCAACACGTCCCGCGGGACGGTGCCCTCGCGGCGAAGGCGGGCGAGAAGCTCCGCCTGGGGCTCGTCCAGCGTGGTGAAAACGCCGGTGCGGGCGGCGATCTGCTGCGCCAGCAACTCCCCGAACTGGCGGAGTTTCATCAGGCAGGTGACCGGGTCGTCCGCGAAGTACTGCTCGGCGCGGGCGGCGACCACGACCAGCCCAGGATCATACCGGGCAAGGAAGCCGAAATTGGCGGAGGATGGGAGACTGATCGGCATGCGGTCGGAATATTCAACAATCAGCGCCCTGCCGCATCAAGAGCTTGGTTGAGCGCGCGCCAGAAACCGCTCCGGTGGCGCGGCGAGAGCGATTTCGCGCAACAACGATCGGGGGGCATGCTCCCCGCCAACTCCGCCCCGATTTCGTCACGAGGAGCGTAGGCTTTCTGCGGCTTTCCGCCTGGCTGGTAAATCCTCCAAGTCGCCAGGTTCGGAGAGAAACGCACCGGAGAGAGCCGTCCTTGGCCTCCGTTCCGCCTCCGTATCCGCCAGCCGGTGCGCGAGAACCGCGGAAAACCCGCGCCACACGGCGCGGCCCATCGGCAGGGAGACGATTCGCGGCGCATGAAGGTGGCGTGGCAGTGGGTACCGGGATCCAACCTTCTCTGGGGCTGGTGCGAGCGGACGCATGCCGACTTGAACGTCGAAGGGATTTCCGGATATATTTCCGGAAATCCCTGTTAGAGGCCTGTCCATGCCAACGAAGTCCAAGCCTCAGCTCAGGTCCGCCCTCGCGGAGCACCGCCGCCGGCTGCGCAGTCGTGGCCTGCAGCGGGTCGAGGTGCAGGTGCGCGGCGAGGACGCTTCCCTCGTCCGCGCCGTAGCCGCGGCCCTGGCCGACCCTGAGCGGGCGGCGGAGGCGCGCGCGCTGCTGCGCGGCCGCTTCGCCCCGGCGCCCACGCGCAGCCTGAAGGACCTCCTCGCCTCGGCGCCCCTCGACGGCGTCGAACTCGAGCGCTCCCCCGACACCGGGCGCACCGTCGACCTGTGACCTGGCTGATCGACACCAACGTCATCTCCGAGGTCCGCAAGGGAGCGCGCTGTCACCCCGGCGTCGCTACCTGGTGGGCCGGCGTCGAGGACCGCGATCTGTTCCTCAGCGCGCTGACGCTGGGCGAGATCCGCAAGGGGATCGAGGGGGTGCGGCCCCGCGACCCGGCGAAGGCCGCCGCGCTGGAGGGCTGGCTCGCCGAGGTCGCCGACGCCTTCGGGCCGCGCGTACTCGGCGTGGACACGGCAGTGGCCGAGGCTTGGGGCCGGATGTCGGCGATGCGCTCCATCCCCGTCGTCGATGCCTTCCTGGCCGCGACCGCGAGCGTGCACGGCCTCGTGCTCGTCACCCGCAACACCGCGGACGTCGAGGGGCTGGGGGTCCGGGTGCTGAACCCGTTCGAGGCCGCGCCGCCCTGAGCCACATTACGAGTTCCGAACGCATCCGGATCATCTCGGCCGCGACGTTGCCTTCTCGAGCGCTGCCGAGGCCGCGGCGAGGTGGCGCCGGACGTCGTCGAGATGTCCAGCGCGCTCGCCGTCCAGCCGCTCCGAGAGCCGCAGGACGGTGACGAACACCTCGTCCGAATGGCGCATCAGTGCGACCAGATGCTCCCCGCCGGGGACGCTGATCCCACCCAGCCACGCCTTTACCGTCCGCTCGCTCGCGCCCGTCCAGCGCATGACGATCTTGGCCGTCGCGCGCCGCTTCTGCACCTCGCGCCGGAGGGCTGCGGACAACTCGGCAGCGTAGCCCACCGGCGGCCCCGCGTCGCCGCCGTTGAAGGGCAGTTTTCTGCCCTCCGAGTGCAGAGTTCTGCCCTTTTTCGTGCGCACCGCGCCGCCTCCTCCGCTGTAGGGTGCGCGGAAGGGTGCGGCACGGTCGGCGCCGCGGTGCCCTCCCCGGATCCGGCGGGGGAGGCCGGCACTGGAGCGCGACGCGGCTCGCCAGCGAGAGGGCAGCCGCGTGGGACGACGACCGGCCGGCAGTTCGGGTGAGCCAAGGAGCGGGCCGGTCCGCGCCGCCGAGTACGTGCGGATGTCGACCGACCACCAGCGCTACTCGACCGAGAACCAGTCCGACGCCATCCGGCGCTACGCCCAACAGCGCGGCATCGAGATCGTCCGCACCTACGCAGACCACGGCAAGAGCGGCTTGAGCATCGCCGGGCGCGGCGCGCTGCAGCGCCTGATCGACGACGTCCGCGCCGGACGCGCCGACTTCAGCGTGATCCTCGTCTACGACGTGAGCCGCTGGGGCCGCTTCCAGGACGCGGACGAGAGCGCCTACTACGAGTACCTCTGCCGCCGCGCCGGCATCACCGTGGAGTACTGCGCCGACGGCTTCGAGAACGACGGCACCCCGATGGCGACCATCGTGAAGGGGATCAAGCGCGCCTTTGCCGGCGAGTACAGCCGCCAGCTTTCCGTGAAGGTCTTCGCCGGGCAGTGCCGCCTCATCGAGCTCGGCTTCCGCCAGGGCGGACCCGCCGGGGTACGGCCTTCGCCGGCGCCTGATCGACGGCGCGGGCGCGCCGAAGGGGGAGCTGTCCCGCGGCGAGCAGAAGAGCATTCACACCGACCGCGTCGTGCTCGTGCCGGGGCCGCCCGAGGAGATCGAGACGGTGCGCTGGATCTACCGCGCCTTCGTCGAGGAGGGGCGACCCGAGCGAGAGATCGCCGAGGTCCTGAACGCCCGCGGGCTCCGCACCGACCTCGGCCGCCCCTGGACGCGCGGCACCGTGCACCAGGTGCTGATCAACGAGAAGTACGCCGGGGACAACGTCTGGAACCGCGTCTCCTGCAAGCTGCACGGGGCGCGCGTCCGGAACGGCCGCGACATGTGGGTGCGCCGCGACGGCGCCTTCGAGGCGGTGGTGGACCGCCTCCTCTTCGACGCGGCGCAGGTGATCATCCGCGAGCGCTCCCGGCGCCTCACGGACGAGGAGATGCTGGACGCGCTCCGCCGGCTGCTCGCGCGCCGCGGCTACCTGTCCGGCCTGATCATCGACGAGGCGGAGGATGCCCCTTCGAGCAGCGCCTACCAGTCGCGCTTCGGCAGCCTGCTGCGCGCCTACCAGCTCGTCGGCTTCGCCCCGGACCGCGACTACCGCTACATCGAGGTGAACCGAGCCCTGCGGGTGCTCTACCCGGAGATGGTGGCCACCGCCGTCGAGGGCATCCGCCGCGCCGGCGGCGAGGTGGCCCAGGACCCCGCGACCGACCTGCTGACGGTCAATGGCGAGTTCACCGCCTCGGTGGTGCTGGCGCGCTGCCAGCGGACAGGGGCGGGCTCGCTCCGCTGGCATGTGCGGATGGACACGGGGCTCGCCCCGGACATCACGGTCGTCGTCCGCATGGCCCCCGGCAACGCCTCGGTGCTCGACTACTACCTCCTCCCGCGCCGCGACGCGTCCCTGTCGAGGCTCAGGCTCGGCGAGGCCAACGGGTTCTCCCTCGACGCCTTCCGCTTCGACGGCCTCGAGGCGCTCTTCGATCTCGCCGCCCGCACCGACATCCTGGAGGTCGCCTGATGGCCGGAGCGCCCGTCCCCATGGTCCAGAGCATCCCCGTGGACCTCATCGACGTCGTGAACCCCCGCGCCCGCAGCCGCAGGGTGTTCCAGGAGATCGTGGACAGCATCGCCGCGGTCGGCCTCAAGCGCCCGATCACCGTCGCGGCGCGGCGCACCCCGGAGGGGGTGCGCTACGACCTCGTCTGCGGCCAGGGGCGGCTCGAGGCGTTCCGAGAGCTCGGGCAGGCGGCGATCCCGGCCGTGGTGGTGCAGGCCGAGGGCGAGGACTGCCTCGTGATGAGCCTCGTCGAGAACGTCGCGCGGCGCCAGCATCAGGCGCTCGACCTCCTGCACGACATCGACGGGATGCGCCGGCGCGGGCACTCCGAGGCCGACATCGCCTGCAAGACGGGCCTCTCGCTGGAGTACGTGAGGGGTGTGCTGCGGCTGCTCACCGGCGGCGAGACGCGGCTGCTGCGCGCCGTCGAGGCCGGCCAGCTCCCGGTGAGCGTCGCCGCCGAGATCGCCGAGGCGGAGGACGCGGACGTCCAGCGGGTTCTGCACGAGGCCTACGAGCGGAACCTGCAGCGCGGCCAGAGCCTGCTCGCCGCGAAGCGGCTGATCGAGCTGCGGCGCAGCCAGGGCCGGCGCGTCAAGCCGACCGATGGGCGGAAAGGCCGGGCTCTGTCCGTGGACGCGCTGGTGCGGACCTATCGCCAGGACGTCGACAAGAAGCGGCTGATCGTGCGCGACGCGACGGCGACCCGGGGGCGCCTGCTCTTCGTGGTGGAGGCGCTGCGCGCGCTGATGGCCGACGAGGGCTTCGTGACGCTGCTGCGCGCGGAGGGCCTGTTCACCATGCCGGCCAAGCTGGCCGAGCGCGTCGGCGTCAATGCGGGGGGCGCGTGACATGAGCGGGAAGGACGTGCGCCGAACGGTCGGGAGCGCCTTCGAGGCAACGGGCGTGCGCGTGCCGCTCGACCGCATCCAGCCGCTCCGCGCGGTCAGCGCCAAGACTCGGCGCTCGTCGAAATACGCGCAGATCGCGGCCTCGATCGCGGAGGTCGGCGTCGTCGAGCCGCCGATCGTGGCCCGGCACCCGACCGAGCGCGGGCGCTTCCTGCTGCTCGACGGGCACCTGCGCGTCGAGGTCCTGCGCGACCGGGGCGCCGCCGACGTCCTCTGCCTGGTCGCGACCGACGACGAGGCCTTCACCTACAACAAGCGCATCAGCAGGCTGGCCGCGGTGCAGGAGCACCGCATGATCCTGCAGGCGATCGAGCGCAAGGTGCCCGAGGAGAGGCTCGCCCGGGCGCTCAACATCGACATCAGGACGCTGCGGCAGAAGAAGCGCGCCCTGCACGGCGTCTGCCCCGAGGCGGTCGAGATCCTGAAGGACAAGCCCGCCTCGCTCGGGGTGTTCGCCCTGCTGAAGCGGATGGTGCCGCTGCGGCAGATCGAGGCCGCCGAGATGATGGTGGGCATGAACCGCTACTCGAAGGGCTACGTCCGCGCGCTGCTCGCGGCCACGCCGGAGGCGCAGCTGGTGCCGGACGGGAAGCCCAAAGCGGTCAAGGGGCTGAGCGCGGAGCAGGTGGCGCTCATGGAGCGCGAGTCCGCGCAGCTCGACCGCGAGATCAAGGTGGCCGAGCAGTCCTACGGGGCCGACCACCTGCGCCTCGTCCTGGCCCGGGGCTACGTCGGGAAGCTGGTCGCGAACGCGCGCGTCGCCCGCTACCTCGCGCAGCATCAGCCCGAGGTCCTGGCCGAGTTCCAGAAGATCGCGGAGGCGGACACCGCCGCGGCGTGAGGCCGGTTGGCCGGGCGGGGCTGGCCGTCACGATGGGGACCCGGACCCGATAAGCGCGGGGACCGCGGGAGACGCCGCACGAGGGGCGGATCGAGCGCGGTGGCGGGGATGGCGGCGGACCCGCGCGGAGCCCACCAGGCCGGGCGGCATAGGGCCGGCCCGACCAGCCCGTCGGCGACGGCGGGCCCAGGACGGGGGCTGCCGGCACAACGATGGGAGTGCGCCCGCCGCGGTGGCCGGCCGCCCCCTGTCCGCGTCCTAGGGTCCGGACTCAATCAGCACCAGAACGCGATGATGGCGGCGAGCGCGACGGCGGAGGCGAAGTTGGCCGCGAGCTTGTCGTAGCGGGTGGCATCCGAGGCGTGCCTCGGATCGGCGGAAGTCCTTGAGGCGGCAGATCGCAGCCTCGACGCTCCAGCGGCTTCTGTAGCGCTGGGTGTCATGCCGGATCAGGCGCTGGCGCGAGCGGCGGCCGGGGATGCGGGCGTCGTGCCCGCGGCGCGGAGGTCCCGCCGGAGCGGGTCCGCGTCGTAGCCACGGTCCGCGAGCAGTCGCCGGATGCGCCCGGGCGCGGCGGCGATTACCTCCGGCGCGGTCCTCACGTCGCTGGCGCTGCCCGGCGTGAGGTGGACGACCGCGGGGCGCCCAAGGACGTCCGTGAGGACGTGGATCTTCGTGGTGGGGCCGCCGCGCGAGCGGCCGATGGCCTGCGCCTTGGCCCCCCTTTGCCGCCGTGCGCCGAGCGGTGCGCCTTGACGTGGGTGCTGTCGAGCGCCGCCGTCTCGGCCACCCACCCGGCCTCGGCGAGGGCGGCGAGCATCGCGCGCCAGAAGCCGCGGCGCGACCAGCGGTGGAAGCGGTTGTAGACGGTCGTGTGCGGGCCGTACTCGGGCGGGCAGTCGCGCCAGCGGCACCCCGAGCGCAGCACGTGCACGATGCCGGAGATGACGCGCCGGTCGTCCACCCGGCGCGCCCCGGGCTGGTTCGTAGGAAGGTGCGGCGCGATCACCGCCCATTGCCCGTCCGAGAGCCAGAACAGGTCCGCCATCGCCACCCTCCGCGTCGCATCACGACGACACGGAATCCCGATCACCCCAGCGGAGCAAGAGCCTGATTGAGTTCCGGCCCTAGGTAGGGACCTCAAACAACCTTTTGAGGTGATTGGCGTTTTCGCCTCCTGAATGGGTATGGCCCGTTGGGAGAGGCGGCGATGGCGCGGCTGT
>JADGHI010000123.1 GCA_019689515.1 Acetobacteraceae bacterium
CCCCGCCCCGGGACCCCCCCCGGCCCCGCCGCCGCGCCCAGCGCGGCGCCAAGCTGGTGGGTGATCGGGCTGTTCGCCTGAGGCGGCGCGCGCGGCGGCGCCGGGCGGTCCGGCGGCGGACTCCGCTCAGCCGGCCGCGGGGAAACCGTAGAGCGTCGCCGGGTTCTCCACCAGCACGCGCCGGCGCGTCGCCGCGTCCGGCGCCCATTCGCCGAGCAGGTCGAACAGCGCGCCGTCGTCCGGCATGTGCTGTGCCAGCGAGGGGTGCGGCCAGTCGGTCCCCCAGACGCAGCGCTCGGGCGCCGCTGCGAGCAGCGCGCGGGCGAAGGGCGCCACGTCGGCGTAGGGCGGACCCTCCGAGGAGATACGGTAGCCGCACAGCTTCACCCAGGCCCGGCCGCTGCCGAGCAGCCGCAGCAGCGCCTGGAAGCCCGGGCTGTTCAGCCCGTCGGCCGTGTGCACCCCGCCCATGTGGTCCACCACCACCGGAACCGGCAGCGCGGCCAGGCGCGGCGCGATGTCCGCCAGCGTGTCGCCGTGGGTGTAGAGCTGGAGATGCCAGCCCAGCGGCGCGATGCGCCGCGCCAGCGCATCGAGCTGGTCGAGCGGCGTGCCGTTGCCGCTGACGGCGTTGAACCGCACGCCGCAGGCCCCGCGCTTCGCCATGGCGGCGAGCGCGTCGGCGTCGGCGCTCACGCTCTCATCGATCACCACCACGGCGCGCGCGCGGTCGAGGCCGAATTCCTCGGTCGCGTCCAGGGTGCAGGCGTTGTCCGTGCCATAGACGCTCGGCTGCACGACGACCATGCGCTCGATCCCGAGCGCCTCGGCCACCGCGCGGTAGTCGGGGATGAGACACGCCTCCGGCGTGTAGCCGCGGCCCGGGCTCAGCGGATAGCGGTCGAACGGGCCGAAGATGTGGAAGTGGCAATCGCAGGTGCCGGCGGGGCCGCGCCAGGAGGGCGGCGTGACGGTGCGGAGCGGCGGCAGGCAGGGCTTCATGGCGGCGGGCGGGCCTCGGGAGGTGTCTCGTGGCCCCCGCAGTCCAGCAGGCTTGCGCGACAGTGGGAAGTGGGGCTGGCACGCCCGCCTGGCGCGGCACGGTGTGCGTGACCGGGACCGCCCAGGGAGGGGCGGGGTCGAGCCGAGCCGGGCTCGTTCTCAGGTTCGGGAAACGATGACGGCGCCGGAGGCGCCCGCAAGCGCTCCGTCGGCCTCTGTGATGGTGCCGCCCGCTACGGACACCGGACGGTCTTACGCGGCGGCCCAACACAGAGGCCGATGGCGGCTTGTCCGCCGGGCGCCTCAGGCCGCAATTGCCCGCGGGTGGAAACACCGGGGGTGCGAATCACGGCCTCAGAAGCGCTTGGCCCTGTACCGGCCTGACCACGGTCAGGCCGGCACGGGGCTAGGGGGACGGCTGCACGGCAGGGAAGATCGGCCCGTAGTAGCGGCGCAGCTCCTCGATCTGCTCCGACGGCGGCTGGGCATAGGCGCCGCGGCGGCTGGTGAAGCGCCCGCCCATCAGGCGGTTGAGCTTCACCGCCGCCTCGCCGGCCTTGAGCAGCGCGATCGCGCCGTTCAGCACCGGCGCGCCGCGGCCGGCCTCGACGATCCCGGCCTCCGCGATCAGCACCATCGCGACGCCGACCGCGGGGATCACCACCTCCGCGCCCTTGGCGACGCAGGCGGCGGCGGCGGCCTGGAATTCGCCGAGGATGCGATCCCGCACCGGGCCTTCGGAGAAGGCGGCGTCGAGGTCCACCAGGCGCTCGACCCGCATCCGCTCCACCGTCGCGACGCGCGCGGACAGCCCGTAGGTCGCGACGTTCTCCAGCACGCGCCCGTAGTGCTTGTCGTTGGATACCACCAGCCCGATCGAGGCACCCATCTGGCAGGCCGTGAGCAGCGCCGTCTCGCACAGGCCGAGCACCGGCACGCGCGCCATCTCGCGCGCCGCGCGCAGCCCGGGATCGGCGATGTTGCCGAGCAAGATGGCGTCGAAGCCCGACGCATCGGCGTGGGCGACGTTCTCCAGCACCTCGATGGTCTCGATGAATTCCAGCGAGCGGTACTGGTCGCCGACGCCGCCGCGCCGGGTGATGCCGTGCACCTCGAACTCCGTGCCGGGATCGGCCGCGGCGGCGAGCATGCGGCGCAGCGCGGCGTTGTAGGCCGGCCAGGCATCGGCCCGGGTGAGCGACTGGTACCAGAGGCGCATCGGGATCACGCTCCTTGTGGCTTCGGTGCCGTGCCACCCCGCGGCGGCAGGTGGAATCCGCCCTGGTCCGGGGTGTCGGCCCAGGCCTGGAAGGGCGGCGAGGGGCGCACGCGGCCGCTGCGCATCACCTCCAGCCAGACCTCGCAGGCTTCGAGGAAGCGGTTCACGCCGGACGGCCACATGGCGAGGCTCATCGCCTCCGCCATCTTCGGCTCCGCAACGCCGAGCCCATAGGCGGCCTCGATCTCGGCCGCGAGGCCCCAGCGCTCGGCGCGCGCCGTGTGCACGCCGATCAGCGCCAGGCGCGCAAGCGGGAGCGGGAGGTCGCAGCCGGCGACCAGCGCCTCTGCCCCCGCCAGATAGCCGCGCGCGGCGCCGACCGTCGGGAAGTGCCCCTGCCAGTGCCGGTCGAGGAAGGCGAAGCTCTTTGCCCCGGCGGCCCAGGCGGCGAGTCGGAATGCCGCTTCGGCCTGCCGTTCCGTCCCGCCGGTCTCGTAGAACAGGTGCACGTGGTGCGTGCCGACATGCTCCTCGCAGCCGATCAGGATGGCGAGCCAGACGAACTCCTTCTCGAAGGGCGAGAGGTGGCGCTGCTCCAGCGTCAGCGCGCGGTACATCACCCCGTAGGCGTCCTGCAGCTCCGGCAACGCCGCGGCCATGGCGCCCTGGTGCGGCAGAAGGTAGCCGCGGCGGGCGCGGAACTCCTCGAGGCGCGCGCGCACCTGATCCGGTGTCATGGCGCTACTCCGCGCGGATGTTGGCGGCACGGATCACCTCCGCCCAACGACGGCGCTCCCTGGCGATCCGCGCGCCGAAGGCCTCGGCCGTGCCGCCGAGGGGCTCCATGCCGAGCTCGGCCATGCGCCGGCGCACTGTCTCGTCCTGCAGCGCCTGGTTGAGCGCCTCGTTCCAGGCCGCGACAATCTCCGCCGGCAGGCGCGAGGAGCCGACCATGCCGAACCAGTTGGAGGCGTCGTAGCCCGGAAGGAACTGGCTGATCGGCGGCAGGTCGGGCAGCACCGCGGGCGGCCGGTCGCTGCCATGCGCGATGGCGCGAAGCTGGCCCGCCCGCACGGCGCCGAGGAATTCCGGCAGGTTGCCGATCATCATCTGCACCCGCCCGGCGATGAGGTCCACCATCGCCGGCGCGCCGCCGCGGTACGGCACGTGCACCATCCGCAGGTCGGCGAGATGCGCGAACATCGCCGCGGCGAGATGCGGGCTGGAGCCTGCTCCGGCGGACCCGTATGCGACTCCGTCCGGGTGGGCGCGTGCATAGGCGATCAGCTCCGGCACGTCGCGGAAGGGCGCGTTGGGGTACACCATCAGCGCGACGGGGATGCCGGCGAGCGCGGCGACCGGCGCAAGGTCGGTCTCGACCGCGAGCGGCAGGCGTACGCCCGGCAGATTGGGCGAGATGGTGAGCATGCCCATCGTCGCCAGCGCCACCGCATGGCCGTCCGGCGCGGCGCGCGCGGCGGCCTCGGCGGCGAGGAAGCCATTGGCGCCGGTGCGCGTCTCGACGACGACGGTCTGGCCGAAGATCGGGCGCAGCGCCTCGGCGAGCATGCGGCAGAGGGCATCGGCGGCGCCCCCGGCGGCGAAGCCGTTGATGATGCGCACCTCGCGCTCCGGCACCCACCGCCGTGGCTGTGCGCGGGCCGGGACCGCGCCCGACGCCGCGGCGGCGAGCGCCATGGCGGCGGCCAATCCACGCCGCGTCGGCCGGGACGAAAGGAGGGGAGCCGTCGTCATGATGATTCTGCTTCCAAGACGAGAACTGCGTCGCATTCCGGCACAGGGCGGCGGTTGTTCCGGCCTGCCCGCAGCCGTGTCAATCGCGGGCGGTTCGGCCGCCCCTTCTGGGCGCGCGGTGCCGGTGGGCGCCGATGTGCCAGGAAAGAGAGAAAAGGTGAAGCATGGGACGGGCAACCGCGGGTGTCCGCGGTTGACGCCGTGCTCAATCCCTGGACCGAGGAGGCGCTCTCGGCGTGCCTGCCCCGGCACGCCTCAACGCGGCGGCCTCGCCCGCGGCATGCTGCCTACGACGGGAGGATGGCCCTCTCCTTACCTCAGCGCAGCAGGTCGCGCGCGATCAGCATGCGCTGGACCTCGGAGGCTCCCTCGCCGACGCGGTAGTGGCGGATGTCGCGGTAGAAGCGCTCGACCGGGAAGCCGCGCACCAGGCCCATGCCGCCATGGATCTGCACCGCGCGGTCGGCGACGCGGCCGACCATCTCGGAGCAGGCGAGCTTGCAGATGCTCGCCGCGCTGCCGGTGTCCTCCCCGGCCATGACGCGGCGGAGCGTCTCGTAGGCGAAGGCGCGGGCCGTCTGCAGCTCCACCTCGGAATCGGCGAGCATCCACTGGATCGCCTGGCGCTCGGCGAGCGGCTTGCCGAAGGTGACGCGCTGCTTCGCATGGGCGACGGACATCTCGAGCAGCCGGTCCGCCGCACCGAGACAGGCATGCGAGACGCCGAGGCGGCCGTTCACCAGCGAGCCCATGGCGATGGCGAAGCCCGCGCCCTCCGCGCCGAGCAGCGCCTCCTCCGGCACCACGCAGTCGGTGAAGGTCAACTCGCCCAGCTCGATCGCGGCCGAGCCGATGGTGGTGTCCACGCGCGTCACCTCGAAGCCGGGCGTGCCACGCTCGACGAGGAAGGCGGAGATGCCGCCGCGGGCGCGCTTCGCCGGGTCGGTGACGGCCATCACCATCACCACGTCCGCCGCATGGCCGCCGCTGATCCAGTGCTTGCGGCCGTTGATGCGCCAGCCGCCGCCCGGCACGCGCTCGGCGCGCGTGCGGATCGCGGCAGAGTCGGAGCCGGCCTCCGGCTCGGTCAGGCCGAAGGCCGCGCGCAGCGTTCCGTCGGCGAGGCCGCGCAGCCAGCGGCGCCTCTGCGCCTCCGTGCCGTGGCGGAGGATGGCGATCGGCGTCAGGCCGCTGGTGTAGTCCATCAGCAGGGTGAAGACGCGGTGCGAGCGCGCGACCTCCTCCATCACCAGGCAGTAGGTCGCGAGGTCCGCTCCGCCGCCGCCGTATTCGGGCGGCAGCAGCATGCCGAGCCAGCCCTGCTCGCGCATCAGGCGCCAGGCCTCGTCGGGAATGCGACCCGTGCGGTCGATCTCCTCCGCGATCGGCTCGAGCCGCTCGGTCACGAAGCGCCGGATGGCGGGGCGCAGCTCGGCGAGTTCGGGGGTGATCTCAAGGCGCATCGGGTGCGTTCCGCAGGATGAGCGCGTCCAGCATGCGCACGCCACAGCCTTCGGGAAGGACGACGAGCGGGTTGATGTCCGCCTCCGCGACGTGATCGCCGAGGTCATGCGCGAGCCAGGAGAAGCGCGCGATCGCTTCGCACAGCGCGGGGATGTCGGCGCGCGGGCGGCCGCGCGGGCCGAGGAGGAGCGGGAAGAGGCGCAGCTCCTCCAGCATCCCGCGCGCCTCCTCCGCCGTGATCGGCGGCAGGCGGAAGGCGACGTCGCGCAGGATCTCGACATGGATGCCGCCGAAGCCGACGGTCAGCACCGGGCCGAAATTCGCGTCGCGCGTCGCGCCGAGCAGCATCTCGACGCCATCCGTGACCATCTCCTGCACCAGCACGCCCTCGATGCGCGCGGCTGGGGCGTAGGCGCGGGCGGCGGCGAGCACGGCGGCATGGCCCTCGCGCACCGCTGCCTCGCCGGAGAGGTTCAGGCGCACGGCGCCGGCCTCGGTCTTGTGCAGGATGTCGGGCGACTGGACCTTCAGCGCCACCGGGCCGCCGATGGAGGCCGCGATGGCGACTGCCTCCTCCGCGGTCGCGGCCAGCGCCTCGCGCGGCGGCAGGAGGCCATAGCACAGGGCCACGGCCTTCGACGTGGCCTCGGACAGTGCCGCGCCGTCCGCCGCGCGCAGCAGCCGCAGCGCGGCGTCACGGTCGGCGTCGTTGGGACGCCGCGGTGCTTCGGCTTGCGCGCGGCGCTTCAGGAATTCGCCGTACTGCATCGCGCGGCGCAGCGCGGCGACGCAGGGCAGGGCATCGCGATAGACGGCGTGGCCCTCCGCGATCAGTGCTGTCGGGGTCAGCGTCGGATCATCACTGCACCTGCCGGTCCAGAGGATCGGCACCGGCTTTGGCGAGGCCGCGGCCAGCGCGGCGATCGGGCGGATATCGGCCGCGGGCGCGAAGGTGATGACCGGGATAAGTGCGTCCACCGCCGGGTCCTCAGCGATCGCGCGCGCGGCACTGGCGAAGATGTCCTTCTGGCCGATCGCGCCGGCGCTCATGTCGGTCGGGTTGCGCACGCCGACGAAGCCGGGGACCAGGCGGCGCAGCGCCGCGTGCGTCTCCTCCGCGTAGTCCGGGAACTCGATGCCCTGGGCGGCGCCGAGATCGGCGAGCAGCACCAGGTTGCCGCCGGAGATGGACAACGCCGCCGCGCCCCGCCCCGCCGGCCGCTTGCCCTGGCGCAGCAGCATCGCGGTCTCGTAGAGCTCCCGCGCATCCTCGACGCGGAGGATGCCGAGCTGGCGCAGCGCCGCGTCGAACACCGCATCCGCCCCGGTCACCGCGCCGGTGTGGGAGGCGGCGGCGCTCCGTCCGGCCTCGGTTCGGCCGACCTTGATCATCACGATCGGCTTGCCGAGCTCCGCCGCGCGCGCCGCCACCGCGCGCAGCCGCGTCCCGTCCGGCGCGCGCTCTGCGATGGCGAGGACGACGCGCGTGTGCGGGTCCTCCACCAGGAAGGCCATGTAGTCGCACATGTCTAGGTCGGCGTCGTTGCCGGAGCTGACCTGGCGGCTGATGCCGAGGCCGAGCTCTTGCGCGCGCCACATGACGTTCACCTGGCCCGCGCCGCCGCTCTGGCTGACCACGCCGATGTCGCCCGCCGGGCGGCGCGGGCCGCTAATCGTCGCCGTCGAGGTCATCGCGAAGCCGGCGATGTAGTCCACCAGCCCGTTGCAATTGGGGCCCATGAGCCGCACGCCGACAGCGCGCGCCGTCGCCACCAGCTCGGCCTGCAGCGCCGCCGCGGCCGGCTCGCCCGTCTCGGCGAAGCCGGCGGAGAAGACGGTGGCGAAGGGCACACCGAGCCGGCCGCACTCCGCGATCGTCGCGGCGCAGCGCGCGGCGGGCAGGACGATGCCGACATGGTCCGGCACGGCGGGCAGCGCGGCGAGCGAGGGATAGCAAGGGCGGCCGAAGACCTCCTTGCGGTTCGGGTTGACCGGGAAGACCTCGCCCGTGAAGCCGAAGTCGAGCATCTGGCGCAGGCAGCGCCCGCCGAACTTCGTCAGGTCCTCGGTCGCGCCCACCAGCGCGACGCGGCGCGGGGCGAAGAAGCGTCGGAGATCGGCGAAGGTCGGCGTGCTCACGGCTGCATGTTCCGGAGGCACGCCGCCCTGGTCAATCTGAAGTCGCGAGCCGCCGCTTTGGGGAGCGGCCGGCACCTCGGCCACCCGCGGTCACGCGGACTGTTTGCTGCTTGCTGCCGTAGCTTTTCGCCATTCCCTCCGCCGGCTCGACCTGCGGGCCGTAGGGCATGATCGGGTAGCGTAGCCCGGCCTTGGACAGCCCGTGCAGCCCGGTCACGGCGCGCGCCAGGTCCTCCGGCGGGCAGGCCATCAGCATCTCGTCGTCGGCCACGCCGCCGTAGCGCCGCTCCGCGTAGCACGGGATGGAGAGCGAGACGCGGTGGTCGCGCAGTGCGCGGCCCCAGGAATCGGCGCAGGCGCTCTCGCCGGTGATGGAGAAGTCGTAGCGCTGGTAGTTGCGCCACTGCAGCCCGTTGATGAACAGGATCATCTGCGCCGGATTGCCGTAGAACAGGCAGATATCCGGCGGATCGAGCCGCGCCGAGCGCAGCGGCGAGACGACGAGGCCCTTGTATCGCCCGGCCGGAACGCGCGGCATCTGCGCCTGGTGGGCGGCGGCGGCCTCGCGGTTCTCGAACCACACCCCCTCCATCTTGCGCCCAGAGAGATAGAGGTCGGAGGGTCCGCCGAGGCCGATCACGCCGCTGCAATTCGACAGCTCCGGCACGTTCTCCGCGGTGATGCCGAGGGTGAAGCCGGCGATCCGCGACTGGGTGACGAGCTGGCAGGTCGAGAAGGTCTTTCCCTGGGGCGGCCGCCGGAGGCCCGGGACCTTCGCCATCTCCTCGAGGTCCTCGAACAGCTTCATGCCGATCGGCAGGGTGCGCAGCCGGAGCAGCGCCGTGAGCTGCTCGGCGAGCTCGGCGATGGCCTTGGCGTCGAGCGGCCGGGTCACGGCGTCGGTCGGGGCGTCGGGCATGGCGTTTGCATCTCCAGATTGACCGCCCCGGGTGGGGGCGTAGCATCGGTGCCGCGCGCACCAGGGAGAGAGCGATCGTGGCCTTCGATCTTCTGATCCGCAATGCCCGCCTGCCGGAGATGGCGCCGGGCGATCCCCTGGTCGAGATCGGCGTGAAGGACGGCCGCTTCGCCGCCTTTGGCCCGGACCTCGGTGCCGCCGGGGCGGGCGAGGTGCTGGACGCCGGCGGCCGCCTCGTCTCGCCGGGCTTCGTCGAGACCCACATCCACCTCGACAAGACCTGCACCATCGACCGCTGCGAGCACGAGCATGTGCGCTTCCCGCACCGCGCGATGGAGCGCACCAGCGCGATCAAGCACACCTTCACCGTCGAGGACGTGAACGCCCGCGCCCGCCGCACGCTGGAGAAGTGCATCCTGCACGGCTGCACCCTGATGCGCACCCATGCGGAGGTGGACCCGAAGGTCGGACTCCGCGGCTTCGAGGGCGTGAAGGCGCTGGTCGAGGCCTATGCCTGGGCCATCGACATCGAGATCTGCGTCATGCCGCAGGAGGGCATGCTCAACAATCCGGGCACCGAGGAGCTGATGATCGAGGCGCTGCGGAACGGCGCCCG
>JADGHI010000124.1 GCA_019689515.1 Acetobacteraceae bacterium
CCCAGGGGCGCGAGCGCGGCGGCGCGGCCGGGGGGGGGCGCCCGGGGGCGCGGCGCGCCCACCCGCCCCTCCCGCCGGCGCGCGGCGAAGCGCCGGCGCCAGGTCGCCACCGTCGGGCGGCTGGCGCCCAGGGCGGCAGCCACGCCAGATTGGCTGCGCCGGGCTCGGCGCAGGCCAGCACCACCCGGATGCGCTGCGCCAAGGCTTGGCCAACGCCACGCCGGCGCAGCAGGCGCCGCAACTCGGCCCGCTCGGCCCCGGTCAGCTCCAGCGCCACAGCCTTTGGCCCGCGCGACATGGCGCGCCTCCTCACCGCAGGCGCATCACCCTCCCGCCGGCCCCACGAAACTGCAAGCCAATCTTTAACTCAGCCCACTAGCACTACTTTGGCAGAATGGACGGAAGTCTGCTTGCGAGGCTTCGGCTGCAATGCGGACATCGTCGGCTGTGCGGGCCAAGCAGATGCCGCTGCATGGCGCGCCTGACGGCGGGCAGGCTGGGCTCAGGCGGCGGTCCTGCGGCGCGTTTTTCCCCTCTTCGCACCGGTAAGCCGCTGGGCCTGCAGAAAGGCATAGGCGATCATGGTCATCAGCGCATGGCGGTGCAGCCCGGTCCATGATCGACCCTCGAAGTGGTCGAGGCCGTTGGCGGGCGTTGCCCGCCAACCTTCCTTCAGCTGCTGGTGAGCCTGCTCACAGATCCAGCGCGCCTCGATCGTGGCGGCAAGTGCACGCGGCGAGGTGCCGGCGGGAAGGTTGGAGAGATGGAATTTCCGCCCGCCGTTCGTGCGCCGCTCGCCGATGAGCCAGGCCTCCTCACCCGGCATGTGCTGGTTGCCCCGGTCACCGATCCGCTGCGTCGGCCCGCCGGCGGCGCGCACGCGCAGCGCCGCGAAGCGCGCTGAGAGCCGCCCCTTGGTGCCGCGGCGCCAGGCGATGGACCGCCGTGTCGCACCGGCGAGGATCGCCTCGGCTGGCGGCGACTTCCGACCAGGGATGGGACGCTGGCGCGGTCGGCCGCGACCGGCGACAGGAAAGATCGGCGCGACATCGGCTGGACAGACCTTCTGACGGCGAGGGATGCCGACAGCCCAACGCAGGTCGCGCACACTCAGCGCTCGGCGGAAGGGGGCGCTCAGGCCGTAGCCGGCATCGGCCGGCACCGCGCCGAAGCGCAGCCCCGCCGCGCGCAGGCGATCGATCTCCTCGATGGCGATCCCGGGCTTCGCCCTCGGGGTCTGGACTTCCGCCGGAACGCCCGCGCGCCGCCTCCTCTCGGGACCGGCGGTCCGGCTGTCGGGCAGAAACGGTCTCAGTCCCACCATCACGGGGACCTCGCCTCGGGCCAGGGTGAGCGAGACCAGGGTCTGGCAGTTGGCCCGCTTGCCGAGCGCCGAGGCGTATTGCGGCGCCGCGCCGACCGAGGCGCTGCCCGTCTTGGGCAGGGCGGTGTCGTCCACCACCGGCACCGCATCATCGCCGCCGAGCAGGTTGTCAGCCTTGCGGGCCAGTTCCTCCAGTAGCGGCGCGGCGTTCCGGTTACCGGCCGAGACGAAGTGATGAAGCCGGTCGTGCGTTCCGAGGCCGAGTCGCTCGGCCATCGGTTGGATGCTCTTGCGATCGCCGGGCCCGATCAGCCCGGCAACGTAGGGCGGGCACATCCGCTGGCGCGCCTTGTGGCCGAGCCGCGCCAGGAAGGGCGCGAGCCACCGCTCCAGATCACTCTGCCAGCCTGCGCCAGCACCTCCTCCAACCATGATCGGCTCCCCGAAGCCGATCCCTCAGGAATCACGCAACCGCTGTCAGGGAAATCCAAAATCAGACAGCGCCCATCACTCTCTGCCAAAGTAGTGATAGGCCGTGTGGACGGATTCCGGGGAGTTGAATCCCGGCCGGATTCCCAGGCTGTCTGATCGCTGATTCATGGTGCGCTGGAGCGCGGGGGGGGGAGCGGCGATGCTGACGCGGATGACCGAACAGGACTGGGAGGTGGTGCTGGAGGTGTTCCGAGCGGCGCGCTCTCGGCGGGGCGACAAGGGCCGGGACGACCGCCGCTTCCTCGAGGCGCTGCACCACTTCGCGGTCCACAACATCACCTGGCGTGCCCTCCCAGCCGAGTTCGGCCGCTGGAACAGCGCCTGGAAGCGCTTCTGGCGGCTGAGCCGCACCGGCGTGTTCGAGGCCTTCTTCCAGGCGCTTGCCGGGCTCAGCCGGACAGCTCACCTGGTGCAGATGTTCGACAGCACTGTGGTGCGGGCGCATGTCTCGGCGGCAGGCGCCAAAGGGGGCAGGACGGCCAGGCGCTCGGCCGCTCCCGAGGCGGGTTCTCGACCAAGATCCACCTGATCTGCGACTTCGAGGGCCTGCCACTCGACTTCCGCCTCACCGGCGGAGAGGCCAGCGACAGCCGTCAGTTCGAGACCCTGCTCGGCCTCGGCCCCGACATCACGCCGAGGGCGGTGATGACCGACAAGGGCTGTGACGCGAAGGGCGACCGCGAGGCGGTCCGCAGCCGCGGCATCCGCCCCATTATCCCCTAACGGAGCAATGCCCAGCACCGCCCAGCCTTCTTCCCCAAGGGCCTCTATCGCCGCCGTGCCCGGATCGAGCAGGCCATCGGCAAGCTCAAGCGCTTCAAGCGCGTCGCTCTACGCTGCGAGAAAACCGCCGATAGCTATGCCGCCGTCGTCGACTTCGCCTGCGGCCTCATCTTGGTCAAATCCGTCCACACAGCCTAGAGCAGACGAGTTTGATGGGGTTCGGGTCGGGTGAGTAGGCGTGCAGGTAACAGTGCTCGAGGCCCGCCTGCCGGAATGCGCCGCGCACAGCGGCGGCGCGGTGCGGGGCGAGGTTGGCCGTAGCGGCCAGCGCCTCGGGACGGGTGCGCAATGTGGGATGACCAATCCTTCGAGGAAGGCGAGGAAGACAGCGGTGCTGGTGGCGGCCGCGATCGTTATCACCGCGACCTGCCCGTCCTGCATGATCGCGCCGAGGATGGTCAGCCGCCGGCAGTGCCGGCCCGGGATGCGACCGAGCGCGGGCTCCGGAGCCCGCTGAGGTCTTCCCGGCTGCCAGGGCGATGCCACTTGGCCTGCCCCAGGCGCACTCCTCGGCGCACGCCAGCAGCCGGCCGGGGCACTCAGCGCGGCATGGGCTCCACCGCGATGGCGAGGGACTCGGTGTAGACGAGGTCCACGAGGTCGCCCGCGTTCAGGGTTTGCAGGAACCGCTGGGCGTCAGGCTCGCGCACCGCGACCGTTCGCGCCGCGCCGCTCGGGCCGACGAACGTGACCGTGTTCTTCGCGCGGTCCACCGCCTCGATCCGCACGGTCGCGCGGATCTGGTCCCCGATCACGCCTGTCGGCCGCGCGCCTCCGCCCGGCGATGTCGTCCTCGCGATGCCTCCCTGACCCTGCACCATGGAGCTGCCGCTCTGGTCGGGCCTGGCGAGGCTCGCCGCGAGCGCTTCGATGTAGCGGACGACGACACGGTCACCAGGCTTCACTCGCTCGAGGTTCTGCACCGAAGGACCTGCCTTGACGGTCACGAGGTTCCCTCCGGGGCCGCGCAGCAGGACCTCGCGCGATTGTTGGTCCACCGACTCGACGGTCGCCGTTGTCTCGGCCGTCCAGGCGACAGTGACATCGGGCGGCTGTTGCTGCGCCGAACCCGGCGCCTGGCCGAATGCGTCCGAGGGCAAGCCCTGCGCGGCGAGCAGCGCCAACCCGAGCGTGCCGAGGAACGGGATCGCCCTGATGCTGGTCTTACCGGTCACGTGCCATCCTCCTTCTGGGGCGGTAGGTCGGGATGCCGAGCGACAGCACTCCCGACCGCTTCAGCGCCGGCCTTGCGTGGGACGGGCGATGCATGGCGCTGGGGTGTCGTGGCTTGACGGAGCGGCACTCCTTCACTTAGTCGCGCCCGCTCCCGAGTGCTCCGACTGCTGCTGCATGGCCGACCGACGATTGTGGCCTGCAAGGGCACCTCCAACCTCAGTCCCAATGGGCGGGCACAGGGCAACGGTAGGTTCTTCGGCGACCGCTCGCACGTGCCAACACTATCGAGAATCCGCATGTTCCTACGGTGATGCCAGCGCCGAACGAGCGGTGCCTTTGCGGCATCTGTGCCGAAGCACACCCGACCAGTGCTGCCAGGTCATCACGTGAGGGACGATGCGCCGGATCACGCCGCCCTGCTCCGGTACTTCGTGTACGACGCGACGTCCGCCGTCGCGCCGTGTCCCTGAGGGCGGCAGCAGGCCGGACACCACGCGGCCCAGTACCTGCCTCACACGGCTCCGCGCGAGATGCGTCGGGACTGTGCGCGGGAGCCGATCTCGGCCTCGCTTCCGGGCCGCAGGCGCTGCGCGCCGTTCCGTACGACTGTGGCGCTGCGGGGCCACCCTCCGTGGCGTGGGAGCCCGCGTCAGTGCCCTCCGGTCAGTACCAGCGTTCGGACGGGCAGCAGCAGCGCCTGGATGCGCAACAGGATCGCATGCACGAGCCCGACCGCATCGATCGCATGCAGCGCGAACCGCCGCCCCACGCCGATCCCCGGCTCGGACAGCGCCTCGTGGTTGGAGGTGTAGGCGTTCGCGATGCAGCTGCTGCCGGGCGCCACGCGATCCAGGCCGCCCGGATAGAGGGGCTCGAGGATCACCAGGACGGAGCCCGGCTGGCGGAACTGCTGAAGGTCGAGAAGCTGGTCGCTGCCGCGGATCTGGCCGGCCGCGATGAAGTTCTGCACATTCGTCACGACCATCGGGATCACGGTCCAGGGCTGCGAGACGCAGGTGGCCTCCGCCAGCATGCCGGGACGCATCACCTGCGCCTCGATCTGGCCGAAGCCGGCCGCAAGCCCGGGGCGAGCGAGACCGCGATCCTCCGGCACCAGCACGCCGGCGGGGCGCATCAGCGGGTTCACGACGTCGCCGACCTGCAGCAGGAACTGCTCGACGCGGCCGGTCACGCCGGCGCGGATCACGGTCTTGTCGAGCTCCGCCTGCGCCTGAGCCAGCGCGGCCTCGGCGCTCGCGCGCTGGGCGGGCAGCTGGTCCGAAAGCCGCGCCGCGACTGCCTGCCGTGCGGCCCGCGCCGCCTCGACGCCGGCCTCCCGCGTCCGGACGGTCACCTGCAGCCGCTCGATCTCACGCCGTGCCACCGCCAGGTTTGGGGCGTTGCGATTGAGCTCGGTCTTGGTCGCAAGCTCGTCCTCCGCCTGATCGAGCGCCCCCTGCGCCTCCAGGATGCGCGCGTCGGCCGCGGCGAGGTCGGCCCGCGCCAGCGCCGTCGCGGCATCCACCTCCGCGACCGCACGGTGCGCGGTGTCGACGGCGGTGCGCTGCGTCGCGTCGTCGAGGCGGAAGAGCGGCTGGCCCCGCTCCACGCGCTCGCTGCCGCGCACATAGATCTCGGCGACGCGCCCGTTCGTCTGGGGCAGGACCGGCACGCTGCGGAACACCGCGGTGACGTAGGTCGTGGCCGGGTGGAAGTAGAAGATCAGCGTGATCAGGCCGATCGTGAGGAGCAGGCAGGAGACGAGGCCCCAGCGCAGCTCGAACCACACGGAATAGAAGGTGATCTCGCGCCCGATTCGCTTGCCCTGGACGTAGCGGCGGAAGAGGTAGTCGGGGAAGATCGTGAGGAGGGAGCAGACGAGCAGCTCAAGCATCGCTCAGGCCTCCAGACGCTCGTCCACGGGCTGGCGCGTGCGTGGCCGCTCATCGGGTGCTGCCTCTTCTTGCGGGCGCGGCTGCTCCTCCGCCGCGTCGTGCACAGAGGGCGCCTGGTCCTCGGTCGTGTCGCCCGCGCCCGGCGGCAGCCCGGCGATCCTCTCCGCCGAGCCCGCGATGCGCCGCATCGGCCCGGTGAAGTCGGGAATGTCGATGAGCGCCAGGAGGAGGCCGACCACCCAGAACGCATGGATGCCGGTGAACAGGGCGAGCAGCCCGAGCACGGCCACGACCTCGAACTGCAGCTTGTGGCCGCGATGGGCCATGCGCTCGGGCAGCGTGTGCAGCCGCAGGAAGAGCAGGCCGAAGGCAACCACCGCGACGATCAGAAAGATGCCCGTGCCCACCATGACCGGGTCGGACCCGTCGGGCCCGGGCAGGTAGAACGGGACGTGGTGGGGCGCAGCCGGATGCATCGCGTTGTCCAACCTCGGGTCCTCCCACGGAAGAGCGGGGGAGGGCCGTGCGGGCGGTAGGACCGTAGAGCCCCCTTGGCCGGACCGAAAATGAAGCCGCTATCGGAAATTCGCGGAAACGCGGCAGGCTGGCGTACGGCGCGGCATCTCTGGCGCCGGTTAGGAGAGCGGGAACCTGTGCCGGGCAGGAGCGGACCCAGCTTTCGTTGCGCCGCCGTTCACGGCTGACGCCGCAGCGTGTGTAGCCGCATCAAGCCAGGACGGGCAGGTGCCCTGGTGAGGCGCAGCCTTCGCATCCCAAGCCACGCTCAGACCGGCGGCCTCTTCATCCAAGCGTCGCCGCGCAGCGCCCGCTGCCGGCCGTACTCGAACAGAGGGCGCATGTAGGACTGGTCGAAGGGCTTGTCGTACTCCACCGTGAAGTCCCGCCCGATGAAGGCCAGGTTGTAGTCCACCCCGTCGCGCTCGGCGGCCGCGTAGATCCGCAGCACGTCGTTGAAGCCGCTGGCGGCGATCATCGAGGTGATCGCCCGGCCGGTGATGCCGAGGGTCCGCCGGTCCACCGAGGCCCATTCGGGATCCAGCCGGCCGTTGCGGATCACCCAGGCCCGGGCCGGCGCCACCGGCCTCCGGCGCGCCATCCGCGCCCGGCGGAACTGCGAAACGCTGGCGGGATAGAGGAAGACCTGGGCGAAGGTCCCGCCGTCCACATGCAGTTCCTGATAGGACTGCCCATCCAGTGTCACGTCGAACAGGACCGGAGCGAAGGCGCCGGGAATGGCGGAGGAGGCCAGCAGGATCCGGCGCACCGTATCCAGTGCTCTCGGGTGGCCGCTCTTCGCGATGGCGCCGATGTTCCAGATCACCGGCATCTGGGCATCCAGGTTGGAGGTGCCGATCAGCAGCAACCGGCCACCGTCATAGGTGTGGGCGATCTCGACCAGCATCGCCTCGTCGAGGTAGCGGGAGATGGTGCGGAAGAGCGGGCTGTTGTCCGCCATGGCGTCATCCCAGATCGCCGCGGTGTAGCCGCGCCGCACCAGCACGTCGGCCAGGGTGATGTCGGTGTACACGCTTTTCAGCTGTGCGTCCCGGGCGCTGCCGAGGAAGGCGAAGGGGGCGCTCAGCGCGCCGGTGCTGATGCCGGTGACCAGGAAGAAGGTCGGACGGTCGCCGCGCTCGGTCCAGCCATTGAGCAGGCCGGCGCCGAAGGCTCCGTTCTCGCCGCCGCCCGAGATGCCGAGCAGGTCCAGCTCCAGATCCGGCACGGTCGGCGGCAGGCCGCGCGCCACGAGCTGGCGCTGGGCGGCGGCGGCGAATTCCCGCTGGAGCCCCGCCTGACCAGCGGCCTCGGTCGGGAAGAAGCGCTCGTTCGGGACGCCGAGTACCGTCGCGGTGCTCGCGCGTCCGCTCGGAACGGCATCGAGCCGCGTCGGGAGGGCGCAGCCCGGGAGAACGGCGGCAAGCGCGCTGCTGGCCGCAAAGGCCAGCAGGGAGCGGCGAGGTGGGAGAGCTACTCGGCACACCATGCGCAGCTGGGACATTCGGACACCTCACGACGCAGCAGGAGGCCCGGTCGGAGCCATCCCATTCCGATGCGGTGCCGTGCGGCCGAACGGAAGCGCGATCGGTATCGAAAATCGGCCGTTCACGGGGTTTCCGTCGGCCCGGGGCTTCAGGTGCGGTACCCTCCAATCCGCTGCCCGTGGAGAGGAGTGCACCATGACGCGGCTGACGGCATGGGCTCTGACTCTGACATTCCTGGGTGCCGGAGTGGCGGTGGCTCAGCAGCCAAGCTTCTATCCCGCGCAGGGGCAGTCGCCGCAGCAGCAGAGCCAGGACCTGGCCGCTTGCCAGAGTTGGGCTGCGCAGCAGACGGGCGCGACGTCGGGTGCCCCCGCCGCCCAGTCGCCGCCAAGGGCAGGCGGCCGGGCACGCGGCGCAGCGGCAGGGGCGGCGGGGGCCGCGATCACCGGCAACGACCCGGGCAGGGGTGCGGCGGCCGGGGCGGTCGGTGGCGCCGCAGCGCAACGTGGCGCGCGCCGGCAGGATCGCCGGCAGGCCGCGACGCAGCAGCAACAAGCCAACTCAGCCTTCAGCAGTGCGATGGCGGCCTGCATGCAGGGCAGAGGCTACGCCGCCCGATAAAGCCTCCGCATTGGCCCGCGGTGAGCCTTGGCACGCACGGCGCCGCCTAGGCGGTCTCGGCCGGCAGCTCCTTCGCATTCAGCAGCGATGCAACCGGTCCCCTCGGGGTCATGTCGATCCTCGCACCGACGGCCTCGGCCGCCTTGCGGAGCACCGCCTCGGCCATGGCACGGTCCTTTGGCGCAGCGAAGATCGTCGCCAGGCCGCGCACCGCAGCCTCGCGGTCCGCCCGCAGCAGCAGCGCCTGCCGCCGGGCGATCTCCCGCATTTCCGGCGGTGAGGCACGATGCCGCGGCGGCAACTCGCCGCGCACCGCCTGAACCGCGCGGTAGGTCTGCTCGTCGATGGCGCCGCTTTCGTTGAACAGCAGGAGGAGGATCCGCACAATGCCGTCGCGCACCGTGCCCTCCGCGGCGCCGGCGAGGAGCTCCCGCGCCTCGCGCCGCGCCAGCTCGCGCCGCACCGGGTCGGCGCCAAGGGGCTGCGGGGTCGGCGCGTTCGCGAGCCCCGCCGCCGCACGGGCCAGCGGCGTTGCGTAGAGCGCCTCGAATGTCCGCTCGGCCGCCTTGTCGCGCGCCTCGGCCATGGCGTCGAACCCCTTCTCGACGGCCGTCGCCACCTCGCGCTCCAGCACGCGGAAGGGATTGTCCGCAGCGCAGGGTCGCCGGTCCGCTCTGACCGCCGTTGCAGCGACCGCGACAGGCCAGAGCATGGGGTTGAGGTCGGAGAGCGCCCAGCGCTGGGCGCGCAGCGGGTGGAGCTGGCGAGACAGCTCGGCCATCGGCAAGTTAGCGAGGCTCCGC
>JADGHI010000125.1 GCA_019689515.1 Acetobacteraceae bacterium
AGAGTGACGCTGCCGTCCTTGTTCGCGTCCACCTCTGTGAACCGCGCCTGTAGCCAGACCCAACCCTCGTCGCGCGTCACCCGCCCATCGCCATTCGCATCGGCGCGCGCGAACGCCTCCCCGGCCGCGAAGCCGCCGGCACCGCCGCGCCGCCCCGGGCCACGATGATGATGATGCCAGCCCGGGCCACCGCCGGGACCAGGCGCACCCATCGTCGGCGCGCCACCGCCGGGCCCCGGCGTCGCGACACCACCGGCCGGACCCTGCTGGGCCAGGGCTGCGCCCGTCGCACCGAGCCCGATCACGGTCGCTGCAAGCAGAGCGACCTTCGTGTTCCTACGCATCCGATCCTCCTTCCGGTCCGTTGCGACCGACGCACTGAACATGCCGCCCTCATGTAACGCGCGCATTACGGCGCAGGCGATGACGCGTGACGAAGCGTAACAGCGTACGCCGAGGTGAGGATCCCTACCGGATCAGATCGCGATAGGCGTGCCAGGTGGCATGCCCGATGAGCGGCAGCACCAGCGCAAGGCCGAGGAAAAACGGTACCAGCGCCATCGCTGTGAACACCACGATCAGCCCGGCCCAGAACGCCATCGCCGTGGGATTGGCCGCAACCGCCCGGAGGCTGAGCAGGACCGCCTCTATCGCCGTGACGTCCCGGTCCACGAGCATCGGGATGGACACCGCGGAGACCGCGAAGGCCAGGGCGGCGAAGGCCGCGCCCACCCCGGTCCCCACGATGAGGAACGGCAGCAGCGCGTCGGAGCGCAGCATCGCCAGAGGCAACTGCTCCACCGTCGGGGAGAAATTGGTGCCAAAGAACAGGCCGAAGATCAGCGCGGCCACGCGTACCCAGAACAGGTGCAGCAGGAGCAGCACGACTCCCATCAGCGCGAGCTGGGAGGCATTGCGCGTGAAGCCCAGGACACAGGCGCCGAGGGTCACCGCCTCCCCATTCTCCCGCAGCCGGCTCGCCTCGTAGAGCCCGGCGGCGAGCAGAGGGGCCACGAGGAAGAAGCCCGCCGTCGCCGGCAGGATGGCCCACAGCGCGCCGGCCCAGAGCAGCAGCAACACCAGCGCCCAGCCGCAGGCGGTGAGCGCCGCGCCGTAGGTGAACCCGACATGCGGCGCGGCCATCAGGTCCCGCCAGCCCGCGGTCAGCCAGACCCAGGGCCGGTCCGTCGCCACCAGGCGGATGCGCGAGGGCACGGCCTGCGATGGCGGCGGCGTGACGGCGATGGACATGCTCCCGCTTCCTCCCTTCTCGCCTCGCGCATCGAATGCGCGAACGCACACTATCCTGCCGGACAGGCAAGGATTTGATCCGGATCAAGGATGGCGCGCCAGCGATGCGCTTTGGTGCCGCCCTGTGCCGGCGCGGCCCTTCGGGGCGTGCCGTGCGCCTGAGGAGAAGCACCGCATGCACATAGGAGGCACCGCCGCCCTCGCCGCCGGTCCGCAGATCGCCTCGCGGACGGCGCTACGCTACGTCGAGGGACCGATCCGCGCCTTCGCCATCGCCACCGTCTTCTGGGGCATCGTCGGCTTCCTGATGGGCGTGCTGATCGCCTCGCAGCTCGCCTGGCCGCTGCTCAACCTCGACCTCGAATGGACCACCTTCGGGCGGCTCCGGCCCGTGCACACCAGCGCGGTGATCTTCGCCTTCGGCGGCAACGCGCTGCTCGGCACCTCGCTCTACGTCGTGCAGCGGACCTGCCGCGCGCGTCTCTTCGGCGGCGAGGACATGGGCTGGTTCCTGTTCTGGGGCTACCAGTTCTTCATCGTGATGGCGGCGCTCGGATACGTGCTCGGGGTCACGCAGGGCAAGGAGTACGCCGAGCCCGAATGGTACGTGGATCTCTGGCTGACCGTCGTCTGGGTCACCTACCTCGTCGCCTTCGGCGGCACGATCCTGAAGCGCGAGGAGCCGCACATCTACGTGGCGAATTGGTTCTACCTCGCCTTCATCGTCACCATCGCGATGCTGCACATCGGCAACAACTTGGCGCTGCCCGTGAGCCTCGGCCACGCCAAGAGCTACGGCGCCGCCTCGGGCGTGCAGGACGCGATGATCCAGTGGTGGTACGGCCACAATGCGGTGGGCTTCTTCCTGACCGCGGGCTTCCTCGGGATGATGTACTACTTCATCCCGAAGCAGGCGGAGCGGCCGGTCTATTCCTACCGCCTCTCCATCGTGCACTTCTGGTCGCTGATCTTCCTCTACATCTGGGCGGGTCCGCACCACCTGCACTACACCGCGCTGCCGGACTGGACGCAGACGCTCGGCATGGTGTTCAGCGTGATGCTGTGGATGCCGAGCTGGGGCGGCATGATCAACGGCCTGATGACGCTCTCGGGCGCGTGGGACAAGCTGCGCACCGACCCGGCGCTTCGGTTCTCGGTGGTCGCCGTCGGCTTCTACGGCATGTCCACCTTCGAAGGGCCGGTGATGTCCATCAAGGCCGTCAACGCCCTCTCCCACTACACCGACTGGACGATCGGCCACGTGCATTCCGGCGCGATGGGCTGGGTCGGCTTCATCATCTTCGGCGCGATGTACTACCTCGTCCCGAAGCTGTGGCGGAAGCGCGGGCTGTGGAGCCGGCGTCTGGTCGAGTGGCACTTCTGGATCGCGACGCTCGGCATCGTTCTCTACATCACCGCGATGTGGGTGTCGGGCATCATGCAGGGCCTGATGTGGCGCGCCTACGACGAGCTGGGCTTCCTCCAGTACAGCTTCATCGAGACCGTCGCCGCGATGCACCCCTACTACGTGATCCGCATGCTCGGCGGCGTGCTCTACCTCACCGGCGCGCTGCTCATGGCCTACAACCTGTGGCGGACCGCGACCTCCGAGGAGCTGGCCGAAGGCGAGGAGGAGGCGCGAGTCCCGACGCACGCTCCCGCCCCGGCGCCGGCCTTCGCGGCCGCGGCAGCCAACTGAGGAGGCGCGCAACGCCATGTTCCGCTGGCTCGACCACGGCAAGATCGAGCGCAACCTGATCCTGCTCGGCGTGCTGACGCTGATCACGGTCTCGATCGGCGGCCTCGTGCAGATCATCCCGCTCTTCGCGGTGGAGACGACGATCGAGCGGGTGGAGGGCGTGCGGCCCTACACCCCGCTCGAGCTCGCCGGCCGCAACATCTACGTCCGCGAGGGCTGCTACGTCTGCCACAGCCAGATGGTGCGGCCCTTCCGCGACGAGCTGGAGCGCTACGGCCACTACTCGCTCGCCGCGGAGAGCATGTACGACCGTCCCTTCCAGTGGGGCTCGAAGCGCACGGGGCCGGACCTCGCGCGCGTCGGCGGGCGCTACTCCGACGACTGGCACGCGGAGCACCTGCGCAACCCGCGCGCGGTGGTGCCGGAGAGCGTGATGCCGCCCTACGCCTTCCTCGACCGTCCGCTCGACTACACGGACATCGCGGAGCACCTGCGCGCCCAGCGTCGCCTCGGCGTGCCCTACACCGACGAGATGATCGCCAACGCGCGCGCCGACCTAGAGGCTCAGGCGCGGCCCGATGCGGACGCCTCCGGCTTCCAGTCGCGCTACGCCAGCGCCCGCCAGGCCGCCTTCGACGGCGACCCCGGCAGGATCACGGAGATGGACGCGCTGATCGCCTACCTGCAGATGCTCGGCACGCTCGTGCAGTTCCGCGACGTGACACCCGAGCAGCTCCGTCAGCAGTGAGGGGGAGGAGGTCGCCGCGATGGACACGCTGATCGCCTTCTACCCGACGCTGAAGACACTCTGGGTCGTCTGGTTCTTCCTGCTCTTCCTCGGGATGCTGGCACTGGTGCTGCGCCCGTCGAAGCGCCGCCACTACGAGGCGCAGGCGGACATTCCCCTGCGGGACGACCTGCCGCCGCGCGACATTCGGGCCTGAGGAGCGCCCTTCGATGCCGACGAAGATCGAGAAGGACCAGATCACCGGGACCGAGACCACCGGCCACGAGTGGGACGGGATCAAGGAGCTCAACACGCCGCTGCCGCGCTGGTGGCTGATGGTGTTCTACGCGACCATCGCCTTCGCGCTGCTGTGGATGATCCTCTATCCGTCGCTGCCGATCCCCGGGGCGACGGGGCTGACCGGGTGGATCGCGCGTGAGGCGGTTACGGGCGATATGCAGGCGCACCAGGCGCGGCTCGAGCCCATGATGGCCCGCCTGCGCGCGGCCACGCCGGAGCAGATTGCGGCCGATCCGGAGCTGCGCGCCTTTGCGCTCGCCGGTGGCCGCGCCGCCTTCGCCAACACCTGCGCCGGCTGCCACGGCGCCGGTGGACAGGGTGCGCCCGGCGGCTTCCCGAGTCTCGCCGACGACGACTGGCTGTGGGGCGGCAGCCTCGACGCGATCCGCACCACCATCGCGCATGGCATCCGCACCCCCGAGGATGAGGAGGCGCGCCAGTCGCAGATGCCGCGCTTCCTCGCCGACGGGATGCTGACCGCGGCGCAGGTGAACGACGTGGCGGAGCACGTGCTCTCGCTCAGCGGCCGCGCCACCGACGAAGCGGCCGCGGCGCGCGGCGCGGCGGTGTTCGCGGAGAACTGCGCGAGCTGCCACGGCGAGCGCGGCGAGGGCAACCGCGAGTTGGGCGCGCCGCGCCTCTCCGACCATGTGTGGCTCTACGGCGGCGACAAGGCCTCGATCGTCCGCAGCATCTCCTACGCGCGCAGCGGCGTGATGCCGGCCTGGCAGGGGCGGCTCGACCCGGCGGTGATCAACATGCTCACCGTCTACGTCCACGCGCTGGGCGGCGGCGAGTAGAGGCGGAAACGGCGGCACCCATGTCCGAGATGAAGGCACCGGACCGGCTGAAGGCGCAGCCCGCGGCGGCGACACCGACGCCCGCCGCGGGCCAGCCGCTCTACGCCAACCGGCAGAAGGTCTATCCGAAGGCGGTGCGCGGCCCGGTGCGGCGGGCGAAGTGGGCCGTCCTCGCGCTCTGCCTCGGCCTCTACTACCTCGTGCCCTGGCTGCGCTGGGACCGCGGGCCCGGCGTGCCGGACCAGGCGGTGCTGGTGGACATGGCGAATGCCCGCCTGTTCTTCCTCTGGATCGAGCTCTGGCCGCAGGAGATCTACTTCCTCGCCGGCGCGCTCATCCTCGGCGCGATCGCCCTCTTCGCCGTCTCCTCCCTGTTCGGGCGGCTGTGGTGCGGCTTCACCTGCCCGCAGACGGTCTGGACCGACCTGTTCATGTGGGTCGAGCGGCTCATCGAGGGCGACCGCGTCGAGCGCATGCGCCTCGACAAGGCGCCCTGGACGGCCGCGAAATGGGCAAGGAAGACGGCCAAGCACGCCGCCTGGCTCGTCATCGCCGCGGCTACCGGCGGCGCCTGGATCATGTACTTCAACGACGCGCCGACGGTGACGCGCGAGATCCTCACCGGCGCGGCGTCGGCCAAGGTCTACTTCTTCTTCGGCCTGTTCACCGCCACCACCTATGTCCTCGCCGGCTGGGCGCGCGAGCAGGTCTGCACCTACATGTGCCCCTGGCCGCGCTTTCAGGCGGCGATGCTCGACGAGCACTCGCTCGTCGTCTCCTACCGCGCCTGGCGGGGCGAGCCGCGCGGCAAGGCGAAGGCCAAGGGCGTCGGCGACTGCGTGGACTGCATGGCCTGCGTGCAGGTCTGCCCCACCGGGATCGACATCCGCGACGGGCTCCAGATTGAGTGCATCGGCTGCGGCCTGTGCATCGATGCCTGCGACCAGATCATGGACCGGCTTGGCCGGCCGAGGGGCCTGATCGCCTTCGAGACGCTGACCAACCTCGCCGCCAGCGAGGCGGCCGCGGCGAAGCTCCCGCCCGGACCGGAGCGGCTCGCCTGCGGCATGGCGGCCCGCGCGGCGCCACGCTTCCTCCGCCCACGGACCATCCTCTATGCGGGGATGCTCTCCGTCGTCGCGCTGGCCATGCTCGGCGCCTTCCTGATGCGCGAGACGCTGACCGTCACGGCGATCCGCGACCGCGCGCCGATCTTCGTGCGTCTTTCGGACGGCGGGGTGCGTAACGGCTACACCCTCAAGATCGCCAACAAGACACACGAGGCCGCGAGTTTCGCGCTCGCCCTCGACGCCCCGGCCGGGCTGCGGCTCGTGGTGCAGGACGTTGCGGCGAGCGACGCGGAGGGCCGCCCGCTGCTTCCAACGCGGCCGGATGGGCTGGCGCAGTACCGCGTCTTCCTCACCGCGCCGCCGGGCCTGCGGCTGCCCGAATCCACGCCCGTCACCTTCCGCCTGCTCGATGCGCGCGGCCATGTCGTCGCGCGTGAGGGCAGCGTCTTCCTCGGTCCGAAACCATGAACGGGACGACACCTCCCTCCCCTCGCCGCTCCGCCTGGATTCCCTGGGTGTTCGTCGGTGGGATGCTCACGGTGTTCGCCGTGAACGCCGTGATGGTCCATCTCGCTCTCGCCACCTTCCCCGGCGTGACGGTCGGGCGCGCCTATGAGCGCGGCCGCGGCTACAATCAGGTGCTGGCCGAGGCGGCGCGGCAGGACGCGCTCGGCTGGCGGGCCGAGGTCGCGCTGGCGGAGGGCGGCGTCCTGACCCTCACCGCCTCAGACCGCGAGGGCCGGCCGCTCGAAGCACAGGTGCAGGGCGTGCTGCAGCGGCCGCTGGAAGGCACCGATCTGCCGCTCGAATTCGCTGCGGCAGGCCCCGGCCGCTGGGTCGCCTCGGTGCAGGGCGCGCGCGCCGGGCAATGGGATGCGCGCCTAACGCTCACCGGACCAGGCGGCGAACACTTCGATCTTCGCCAGAGGATCTTCCTCCGGTGAGCGTGCTCAGCCGCTTCACCCCGGCGCCTGCCGCCACGATCACACCGGCTGCCACCTGCCTGCACTGCGGCACGCCGCTTGCGCCGGGTCAGGCCGAGTTCTGCTGCGCCGGATGCGAGGGCGCGCATGCGCTGGTTTCCCGCCTCGGCCTCGACGCCTTCTACCGGCGACGCGAGGCAGCCGCCGCCTCGGATGGCGCGCTGCGCCCGGTTGCCGAGCCGCTCGCGACCGACTTCGCCCCCCTCGCGCGTGCGGAGCGCGACGGCGTCCACAGCCTGGAACTGATGGTCTCCGGCCTGACCTGCGGCGCCTGCGTCTGGCTCGTCGAGCAGGCGCTCGCCGCAGAGCCTGAGGTCCTGCGCGCCCGCGCCAGCCTTTCCGCGCGGCGGCTGACTGTCGCCTGGCGCGGCCCGGCCTCGCGCGCCAACGACTTCGCCGCGCTGCTCGGCCGCCTCGGCTTCCGCGTCGCACCCTGGTCGCCGGCCTGCCTGCGCGCGACCGAGGACGAGGAGGGCCGGCGGCTGATCCGCGCCCTCGGCATCGCCGCCTTCGGCTCGATGAACGTGATGCTCGTCTCGGTCGCCGTCTGGGTCGGCTGGGACATGGGCGAGGCGACGCGCGCGGCGATGCACTGGCTCGCCGCGCTGATCGGCCTGCCGGTGATCGCCGTGGCGGGCCTGCCCTTCTACCGCTCCGCGCTCGATGCTTTGCGCGCGCGGCGCGTGAACATGGATGTGGCGGTCTCGATCGCCATCATCGCCACCGCGGCGATGAGCCTGTCCGAGACCCTGCGCAACGGCCCCTACACCTGGTTCGACGGCGCCACCGCCCTCCTTGCCCTGCTGCTCGCCGGCCGCGTGCTGGACCGCGCGGCGCGGCGCAAGGCGCGCCAGGCAGCGGCCGAATTGCTCGCGCTGCAGGAAGGCAGCGTCACGCTGCTGCACGAGGACGGCACCACCCGGACCGTCCCCGTCGAGCAGGTGCGCCCCGGCGCGTGCCTGCTGATCGCCGCCGGCGAGCGGCTGCGCCTGGACGGCACGCTCGACGGCGACGAGGGAGGCGAGGCGCTGCTCGACACCAGCGCCACGACCGGGGAGAGCCTGCCGCGCCGCTTCGCCGCCGGCGACCCGCTGCCCGCAGGCGCCGTCAACATGGGCGCGCCCTTCCGCCTGCGCGTCACTGCCGCCGCGGCCGATGGCTCGCTCGCCGCCATGGCGCGGCTGCTCGAGCGCGCGGAGCAGGCGAAGAGCCGCTTCGTCTCGGTCGCCGACAAGGCAGCGCGACTCTATGTGCCGGTCGCGCTCGCCGTCGCGTTCGGCACCTTCCTCGGCCGCTGGGTCTGGCTCGATGCGACCTGGCAGGAGGCGCTCGTGCCGGCGGTCGCGGCGCTGATCATCACCTGCCCCTGCGGCCTCGCGATCGCCGTGCCAGCGGTGCAGGTCGTCGCGGTGGGCGCGCTGTTCCACCGCGGCATCCTCGTCGCCGCGCCGACCGCACTGGAGCGGCTCGCCACCGCCGACCACGTGGTCCTCGACAAGACCGGCACGCTGACGGAAGGCCGCCCGGCGCTCCTGCCCGATCCCACGCGCGATCCCGCCAGCCTGCGCGCCGCCGCCGCGCTCGCCCGCGCCTCGCGCCATCCGCTCGCGCGTGCCCTGGCGCGCGCCTGCCCGGACGCGCCCGCCGCAGAGGGCGTGCGGGAGGTCCCCGGCGCCGGTCTGGAGCGCGGCGCGGAACGGCTCGGCAGCGCCGCCTTCTGCGATGTCGCGCCAGCCCGGGACGACGGCATGACGCTCTACTACCGTGCCGGGATCGCGCCGCCCGTCGCCTTCCGCTTCGCCGACCGCGTGCGCGACGATGCGCCCGAGGCCGTCGCCGCGTTGCATCGCCTCGGCCTCACGACCGAGCTCCTCTCGGGCGACGGCAGCGAAGCCGTCGAGCGCGTGGCGCGGATGACCGGCGCCGGCCCCTGGACCGCGCGTGCCACGCCCGCAGCCAAGGCCGCGCGCATCGAGGCGCTGCGCGCCGAGGGTCGCCGGCCCCTGATGGTGGGCGACGGCATCAACGACGCGGCCGCCCTCGCCCTCGCGCATGTCTCGGCGAGCCCCGGCGGCGCCACCGATCTCGCCCAGACCGCCTCCGACCTGGTGCTGCGCGGCGAAGGGCTGGCCGCATTGCCGGCGGCCATTGCCGTGGCGCGGCGGGCGCAGCGCATCGCGCGGCAGAACATCGCCTTCAGCCTGATCTACAACGTGATCGCGGTGCCCGCCGCGGTGGCCGGCCTCGCG